>JBGTEZ010000167.1:0-5189 GCA_041747535.1 Gemmatimonadaceae bacterium | reverse complement strand
CGCTGCTCGAGCCCCGCCGGATATGGAAACAGCAGGGAGTCGAGAACGACACCCGCGAAAATCCCGCGGGTAAAAGAGGATTTCTGGTCGGCCACTAGGGAGTCGAAGGCGCCGTCGTGATTCCCTTCAGCCAGCGCCAGTGGATGAAGAACAACACGGCCGCGAGGATGATGAACAGCAGACCACTGAACAGCGACCGTGTCGCCTGGAACTTTGTGTTGCCGATCTGCGATTCCCTCTCCGCCTCGTACATCCGCCGGAGATCGGCGTCAGACGAAACGGTATCCACCACTACGCCACTGCCATCGGGTCCCGATCGGGGCGGCCTGACGGCCTCCCGGCGCGCTTCCAGTTTGTACAACTCGAAATTCGTCAGCGGTCGGCCGGTTCTTCCGAACGCTCCGCCTTGTGCTCGCACCGGATCGCTCAGGTCGAAAGCGGCATCGATGATTCCCTTGATCGAGATCAGCATCACGATCACCGTGATGAGGCAGACTGCGTAGCCGTAGATCTGGGCGACGAAGCGATTGAGACGATCCATTTGTGTCTCCCTCAGGCGGTCGTTGACATTCGAGCGGCGTGGTCCAGCTGTCCAGCCAGGTCTCGCGGCTCTGTCACAGGCGCATCGCAGGTGTAACCCCGGCACACGTAGGCGGTGGATTTGCCGTCCCGGCGCACGCGTCCCTCGAGGAGCTTGACCGAGCCAACTTTCTCTCCGGTGCCGGCTGCCAGCACCAGAGATGGAACGTATTGCCCGGCCACCACCCGCTCCAGAGCACGGAACCCAGCATCATTCGCGTCGCCGACGAGCGCGACCTGGATCGCGCCGTTCAGCTCCATGTCCATGCTTCCGAGCAAGTGCCCGAACGCGCTGGGATACCTGGCCGCCGGTTCGGCGAGAGTCTCGATCGTGAATGCGGCGCGGCGCCTGAAATCGGAGTCGTGCTGCAGCTCCGCAAGGTGCAGCAGAAGCTCCACCGCCAGGGACGTCCCGGATGGCGTGGCGTTGTCGGTGGCGTCACGCGGGCGGGTGATGAGCTGCTCCGCGTCTTTCGCGGTGTCGAAGAAAAATCCTCTCTCCTCGTCCCAGAACCACTCGATCATCGCGTCGGCGATGGCGCGCGCCTCCTCCACCCAGCGCTCATCGGTGGTCAGCTCGTACACCGCCAGAAAGCCGAGCGCGACGGCGGCGTGATCTTCAAGAAAGCCGCTGATGCGGGTCACCCCTTCCTTGTGAGAGCGCATCACTCGGCCGCGCGAGACCATTTCGCGGGCGAGAAACTCGGCGTTCCGGAGCGCCAGCCTGGCAAAGCTCTCGGTGCCGAACGCTCTCGCTGCCGTCGCGACGCCGCGCAACATTAGTCCGTTCCACGCGGCGAGGATCTTCTCGTCCCGTCCGGGCCACACCCGCGCGGCGCGAGCCTCGTAAAGGGTTTTCCCTGCCCGGCCGAGGAGGGCATCGAGCTCCGGCCTCGTGACGCCGGATCTCGCGGCCGCGGGGCCGCGATCGGCGGGGACGAAAAGAATGTTCTTCCCCTCGAAGTTTCCCGCGCGCGTCACGCCGTAATACCGCTTGAAGGTCGACGAGTCGTCGCCGAGCAGGCTGTCTATCTCAGCCTCGGTCCAGACATAAAACTTCCCCTCGTGTCCCTCACTGTCCGCATCCAGCGACGAGTAGAATCCACCCGCCTGAGATGTCATCTCGCGCTCGAGCCACTCGACGGTCTCCGACGTGACGCGAGCGACTTCCTCGTCCTTCGTCGCCTGCCAGAGGTGGGTACCAAGCCTGACGAGGAGCGCATTGTCGTACAGCATCTTCTCGAAGTGCGGCACGAGCCATGTCGCATCGACTGAGTAGCGCGCGAAACCCCCGCCGAGATGGTCGTAGATGCCACCGCGGGCCATTTTGCGGAACGAATCGAGCACCATCTCGAGGGCGTAGGCGGTGCCGGTGCGTTTCCAGTAGCGAAGCAGAAAATCCATCGCCATCGTCGCCGGAAACTTGGGCGCGGCTCCGAACCCTCCGTTGCGGATGTCGTAGCGTTGGGCGAGTGAGCGATAGGCGAGCTCGAGAGACTGCAGCGTTGGCGCCGTGCCGCCGCGCGCGACAACGAGATTGGCCTGGAAGATCTGTGTAAGCAGCTGCTCGGCGCTCGTCGCCAGCTCGTCGCGCTTCTTCGCGTATCCATCGCGGACAGACCTGAGGATGCTCTTGAACGAAGGCAGTCCGGGGCGGTCTTCGGGAGGGAAGTACGTCCCGCCGTAGAACGGTCGTCCGTCGGGCATCAGGAACATCGTCATCGGCCACCCGCCGTGGCCGGTCATCGCCTGCACCGCCTGCATGTAGATGCCGTCGATGTCGGGTCGCTCTTCACGATCGACTTTGATGTTGACGAACCCTTCGTTCATCAACCGCGCCGTTTCTTCGTTCTCGAACGACTCGTGCGCCATGACGTGGCACCAGTGACACGCCGCGTAGCCAATGCTGAGCAGTATCGGCTTGTCTTCCTTCCTTGCCCTCTCGAGCGCTTCCGGTCCCCATGGAAACCAGTCCACCGGATTCCCGGCGTGCTGGAGCAGATAGGGGCTCGTTTCGTGGGCGAGGCGATTGGTCATGAAGCTGTGGCAACGTGTGCGGGAGTGGCCCGCCGCGCGGGAAGTTGTGCGGGAACGCGACGTTCGGTAATCTAACCCGCAATGACACTGGTTCTTGTCGCCCTGGGCGGCGCGCTGGGCTCAGTGCTTCGCTACCTGATCGGCGGAGCTGTGCAGCATCTGAGTCAGCGCGGATTTCCGATCGGCACTCTTTCCGTAAATGTCCTCGGCTGCCTGCTCATCGGCATTCTGGCGCGGCTCTTTCTGAATGACCAGACAGCGGCGCCGATGCGTGCACTGCTGATCGTCGGATTCTGCGGTGGATTCACCACTTTCTCGGCGTTCAGCCACGAAACGGTGGTTTTGATCGAGGGCGGTGATTACGGACGCGCCGGCGCCTACATTCTTCTCAGCGTGAGCCTGTGCGTGGCGGCCACGTTTGCCGGGATCGGTGCGGTCCGTGCAGTTACACGTTGAAAGATGTCCGGTGACCCTCCCTGCTGGTCGCATCTGTTTCCCGATGACGATAACGCCAACGGATCAAACCCGATGACCTCCGCACCAATTTCGATTCCGGCTGACCTCGAGAAGTTCCTCACAGACAACGACGCGCGCATTCGCACGGAGCTGTTCGAGTTTCTGCGCATACCGAGTGTAAGCGCGAAATCCGAGCACAATGGCGATACACAGCGCGCGGCGGAATGGCTCAAGGCATCGCTCGACAGGATCGGCGTTCCGGCGACCATACATCCAACCGCCGGACATCCGGTGGTGATCGGCGAATGGAGAAACGCCCCCGGCGCGCCGACGGTGATCATCTACGGTCACTACGACGTGCAGCCGGCCGAGCCGCTGGATCTCTGGACTTCCCCGGCATTCGAGCCGACGGTGAGAGACGGAAAGATTTTTGCGCGCGGGTCGGTCGACGACAAGGGTCAGCTTTTTCTGCACGTGAAGGCTCTCGAGGCGCACCTCGCGGTGCGCAAGAAGCTGCCGGTGAACGTGATCGTCGTCGCGGAAGGAGAGGAAGAGATCGGAAGCGAGCACCTCGCGGCGTTCGTGGAAGAGAAGAAGAAGCTGCTCAACGCGGATGCCGTGGTCATCTCCGATTCGGCGATGTTCGCACCCGGGCAGCCATCGATCCTTTCATCGTTGCGCGGCCTCGCGTATTTCGAGATCCACGTACAGGGCCCGAGCGGCGATCTCCATTCCGGCAGCTACGGCGGCGCAGTGGTGAATCCGGCAATGGCACTGGCGCGCATACTGGCGACGATGCACGACGGCGACGGGCGCGTCGCGATTCCCGGTTTTTACGACAGCGTCGAGGAGTGGCCGGGTAACGTGCGCGAGCAGATGCGGTCGCTGCCTTTCGACGAGAGCGCGCTCAGGCACGAGACCGGCGTTTCGACACTCGGCGGCGAGAAAGGCTATACCGTGCTCGAGCGGCTCTGGACGAGGCCGACCTGCGAGGTGAATGGTCTGCTCAGCGGCTACACGGGAGAGGGTGCGAAGACGGTGCTGCCGGCAAAGGCGATGGCCAAGGTGAGCTGCAGGCTCGTTCCGAACCAGGAGCCGGCGAAGATAGAGAAGCTGATGCGCGCGCACGTCGAGAAGGTTGCTCCCAAGGGCGTAACCACGAAGGTGGTGCACCTGCATGGAGGACGGCCGTGGCGCGCGGAGCTGAATGGCCCGCTATTCGACGCGGCGCGGAAAGCGCTGCACGCCGCGTTCGGGAAAGAGCCGGTGATCACCGGGGAGGGCGGCTCCATTCCTGTCGTCGGAGATTTCGAGCGCATACTCGGCACGCCGGTGCTGTTACTCGGCTTCGGGCTCCCCGGAGAGAACGCGCACGCACCCAACGAGTGGATGAGCGAGGAGGCGTTCAGGCTTGGAATGCGGGCCGTTGCGACGCTGTGGGAAGAGTACGGGCAGAGGCACTAGCTGCGGTCAGCCCACAACATGTCCAGCTGCAGTTGTTCCGGCTGCTGTCGCTCCAGACACTCAGGCCCATCGTTCCGGGGATCGTTTACCAGGCGCGAAATCGGGAAGTAGTCCAGTTCTTCGGGCATGGCGTAGTTGGCTCCCTCGAGCAGGTCAAGCTGGCCGCTCTTACGCGACGGATCGAGCCAATCATCGAATATCTCGGGCGAGGCGAGCACCGCCATCCGATTGTGAAAGCGCGAGTACCATTCGCTCGCATCCGAGACGAGGACGGTACACGACCAGATCTCGTCGCCATCGCCCTTGCCCTTCCAGCGATTCCACAACCCCGCCAGCGCGAAGGGAGCTTCGGTTTTGTGCCGAATGAGGTGAGGGATGCGGTGGCGCTTTTCGCCGACCCACTCGATCATGCCGTCGACGACGACGAGGCAGCGCTGGCTCCGCCACGAATCACGAAATGTCGGAGCGGTGGCGACGCTCTCGACCCTCGCGTTGAAGCACGAGTAGCGCGCGTCGAACGACTCGGCCTCTTCACGTGATCCGAGTCTGGAGGGGATGAGGTTCCAGTGCATCACCCGCAGCACCTTCTCCTTGAGCAGCGGATCGAAGTAGACGACCGGAATACCCTGGCGCGGATTCAGGTTGTAACGCGG
>JBGTEZ010000166.1:0-10761 GCA_041747535.1 Gemmatimonadaceae bacterium | reverse complement strand
TACTGAACGCACTGCCCCTTGGGATCTGGCTTCGGCTTGTCGACAACCGGGCGATTCGGAAGCCCGGCCAGTCTGCCCGCGAGGTCCGCCACGTACTGCGTCACCCGGGTAAGGCGGTCGTAATCGATGTACTGCGGCTCGTCGGTCACCATGTGGTAGTCCGCGTGCCCGCCGGTGGTGACGAACACGACCGGGATACCGAAGCGCGCGTACTCGTAATGATCGCTCCGGCAGTAGATGTTGAGAGGATGCCCGTTGGCGTCCATCGAATAGTCGGCCATGAGCGGCCGCGGCTGCGATTTGCTGACCGTCTCCGCCAGGTCGCCGAGCTGCGTCGATAAACGGCGTCCGCCGATCAGCTGAATGTGATCGGGATTCCCGGTGTACCGGCTCCCTTCCTTGGTGACGCCGGATACATCCGTGGGCCCGCCACGACCAATCATATCCATGTTGATCTGGGCGACGATCGATTCCCGCGGTACGGTCGGGTGATCGGTATACCACTCCGAGCCGAACAGGCCGGCTTCCTCTCCGACGTGCCACACGAACAGCAACGATCTCTTCGGCTTCACCCGCTGCGCCGCGAAATGCTCGGCGATCTCCAGCATGCTCATGCTGCCTGATCCGTCGTCATCGGCACCGTTGTAGATCGAATCGAGGCGCGCCGATGCGCCATTGGATTTCCGGCGGACATCCGCGACCAGTGCGTTAACCTGAGCCTGCTGCTCCGGGGTCAGGCGTGGGGCTGGATCCTCCAGTCCCGCGGTGCGGAAGAGGTGATTCACGATATAGAGAGAGTCGTGCGCAACCGGGGGCGAGTGATAGTTGACGTGGTCGTTGTGCGATCCCAGCGCGACATACTCGTCCCGGAGCTTTGCATCGCTGCCTCGGACCCCGGCGACGACGTTCCGCGCCGGGAACTGGATTCCTGACTCCACGAAGCGCGGCGTCGTCGTCACCGTCGCGCCGACGGCGCCGGTCCTGACGCTATCGACATTGGCGCCGAGGAGCGCGGAAGCGGTGGCCTTGTTGAGATACAGCAGGGCCGGGAGCGGCCTGACGACGGGGTTGTCCCGCTTGAGCATTTGTCCTGGCTCTCTCCAGCTCTGAACCTGAGGGGGCGTCGCGTAATCGAGGACGACCACCGCTATTCCCGCCGCATTTATGAAGTGGCGGGTAAGCACCAAGCGATTGACGCTGGCGAGCCCGGCGGCAGGGCCGGCGCTCGGCACAGTCAGCACGACCAGCTTTCCTGCCGCGGCGGCCGGATCGATCGCCGAAGCGCTGTCGCCGAGGGTCCCACCGTACACGACCTGAACACCGTCGAGGGAGCGGCCTCCGGGTCCCTGATCCCGGATCACGTAGTCGGTCCACGGAGTGAACGACCTGGTCCCGACTGCCAGGCGCGAGGCCGGATCGAGCGCGCGCTGAACCATGTTGATCGCCTGGAAGTACGTGCCGTTATCGCCCAGCGGAACGAGACCGAGGCGACGTGCCTCGCTGGCGATATACTCGGTGGCCTTGTAGTTCCCCTCGCTCGCGAGCTCGCGCCCGTTGAGCGAGTCATCGGCGAACAGGTAGACGCGCGTCTGAAGGTCCGCCGGCGTGATCGCCGCGGAGGTGGGCGTCGTGACACGGGTACGCGGACGCAGCAATACGTCCCAGTTAGGGGCTGGTGCCGGCTGCGTAACCTGCTGGGCCTGCTGGGCTTGAGACGGAGCGGCGAAGGCGAGGACGCTGACGGAGAGCGCCGACCTGAGGGCAAGATTTCTCATTTGGTGGGGTTGGGTGGGTATAACGAGCAGATCGACAGACCCTTGTTAGACACTGGACCGCGTGAAATAGTTCTGGGCGGCCGCCGGTAAATATGCACGACGAAAGGGCGTTCAGCGCTGTGCCGCCCACGCGCGTAGTGATTTTATACACCCCGGCTACGATTCGAATACCGGAACCACCTTCCACGAGGCGAAAATGCGGTCTTTCTTCCCAGCTTTGGTCGCGGTTTCAGCGGTGACTTCCGCTGTCACGGCCCAGACTCCGGCCAGGTCGCCGGTGCAAATCACCGAGTGGGTCGTTCCGTGGGAAAACACACGCCCGCGCGACCCTTATGTCGACGCCCAGGGAAGGGTCTGGTTCGTCGGCCAGGAAGGGAACTACATCGCTCAGCTCGATCCGGCGTCAGGCAAGTTCAAGCGGTACGAGATCGAGGCGGGGACGCACCCGCACAACCTGATCGTCGACAAGTCGGGGAAGGTGTGGTTTGCCGGGAACCGAAACGCGCGGATCGGCGCCCTGGACGGGGCGACCGGCAAGAGCGCGATCTATCCGATGCCCGGTGGCGCGCCGCGCGATCCGCACACGCTGATCTTCGACGCAAAGGGTGACATCTGGTTCACGGCACAAAATGGAAACGCGGTGGGCCATCTGGATACGAAGAGCGGTAAGGTTCGCGTCGCGGACGTCAGCACCAGGAACGCGCGTCCTTACGGAATCGTGATGGACGCCAGGGGCAGCCCCTGGTTCGCGCAGCTCGGAACCAACAAGATCGGAACGATCGATCCCGCTTCGCTAAAAATCACCGACTACACGCTCGCCAATGACCGTTCGCGCGTGCGTCGCCTCGAGGTCACTCCCGACGGCGCGATCTGGTACGGGGACTACACACGCGGAATGCTCGGCCGCTTCGATCCGGCGAGTGGTCGTACGAAGGAGTGGTCGCTTCCGAGTGCGGCAACGTCGCTTCCGTATGCGATGGCGCTCGACGATCGCAATCGAGTCTGGCTGGTGGAAACGGGGGTGCAGCCGAACCGGCTCGTCGGATTCGACATCAAGACCGAATCATGGATGTCCGTGACGCCGATCGCGGAGAGCGGTGCGAAGACCGTGCGGCACATGGTATTTCACGCGCCGAGCCGGACGCTTTGGTTCGGCACGGATGCGGGGACAATCGCGCGGGCTAAGGTTCCTTAGGGCGACTGAGCACTTGCTGTGCGGCTGAGGGAATCCAAGTAACGAGTGCTCAGTAGATCGGTTGTAGTAACCAGTGGTTGTCAGTGGCTCCCAGCATACGCGCGAACTGATAACCACTCGTCACTACGACTCACTACTGTCCACTCATTACTTGGATTCCCTGTGGATGCGCTGGCGTCCAGCTACTTCGGCCGCTCGGCCCCCCGGCGCAGGATCGCGATCTGCCCCTGATGATACGCGTCGTGTTGTAGCAGTCCGCGAATGACGGTCCCGACGGGGAGTCCGGTCCCGAGCCTGGGATCGCGCTGATCCCCAACCCACCGCAGGAGATCATTCGGCTGGAGCAGGGCGACCTTTGCCTCGAGCTCGGCGTGCGCGGCGGCGAGATCACGCTTTGCGGCTTCCCACGCCGCGCCGGCTCCTGCGAAGTTCGGCTCCGGCCAGTCGACCGGATCTTTTGCATCGGCTCCTCCGACGCGGGATGCGACTTCTCTCGTCCACGAAGTCATGTGCAGCACCAGCTCCCAGATCGTGTGGGCGTGGGGAAGCGATCGGAGCGCTGCTGTGTCGGCGTCGATGCCCTCGAGGACGGTCCTGATCGAGGAGCCATGCCACGGATCTCCGTCGTACAGCTGGCGCAGGTCGTGGCGCAACGCTTCCAGATCGGATTCGGGCCGCTTCTTCATCGATGTGTCTCCGTGTTCGCTTGTCGCATCGCCGAGTTGAGGGCCTGGATGACGCGAATTCCCGATGCGAGCTCGCGTCGTCCCTGCCGGTCGAGCGCCTGTACCGCGGCGGACAAAGCGCTTACCCGGCGCGCGCGACCGGCTGCCATGATCCTGCGTCCCTTCGGCGTAGCATGAATCTGCGTCAGCCGGCCGTCCGTCGCGTCGTCCCGTCGTTTGACGAAGCCGTCCTCTTCCAGTCCGGTGACGATGCGCGTCATCGTGGGCGGCTTCACCTGCTCGGCTTTCGCCAGCTGCCCGAGGGTGAGGGGTCCGCCGAACACCACGACTGAGAGGGCGGAGAGGCGGGGCGAGGTGATGCCGATCGCGTCGTCCTCGCGGCGGAGCTGGCGTAGCAGCCCGATCGCGGCGGAATGGAGCTGGTCGGCGAGCGCTTCAGGATTCGGCGACATCGCTCATGAGGCCAACCATGTTGCCCTGTCCATCGCTGACGAAGCCGATCCAGATCTCGCGTCCGGCCATGCGGGCGATCAGGTGCGGCTGCTCGATCGTCGCCGCTCCAGCGGCGGTGATCTTCGCGTGGGTGTCTTTTATTTCCGCGACGTCGTAGTAAATGATCGGCCGCGTCCTGTCCGCCTCCTTCCCGGCGGCTTCGGGTCCGCTCAGCATCAGCTGAACTCCGCCGCAGTCGAAGAACGAAAGCTGCGGCGGCGCGTCGAAGAGGTGCCGCATGCCGAGCACGTCGCGGTAGAATCGCGTCGCCTCGACTATATCCGTGACGGGTACGGCGATCTGCCTGATCTTCGAGAGCGATACTCCCCCTGTCGTCGACATGCTTTCCTCCTGTCCGAGTGGGCCCGCCAAGATCGTTAGCAATGCTAACGATCACCGTTCACCCGCGCAAGGGCTTCGTTTCCTATGGATCGGTGTGCAGGGGAGTAGGCGAGGGTCCTGCACGCGAGTACGCTCGCTCGGGCGGAGCCGGGTACTGCGCTCGCGCCAGCTTCGCTGGCACTCGCCCGTCTCCTTGTCGCTCGCTGAAACTCGCTACGCAGGACCCTCACCTACTCCCCTAACATTGTCGTATGAGGAGCGAGCTCCTGCTCGTGATGCCCGTCCTCGGCTGCTCCGGATCGGCGGGCCCCTCAATCAATGAGATGACACGGGACCAAGACCGGTGACGTCACGGGCGCGACGAAGGCAGCTCCGCCGGACTTGCAACACGCGCTGGGGCGCGGTCGTGTCGCGCACATAGAGCCGGACAGGAGAGGTGGGATCATCCTCTGATGCGGCTTTCCAAAGCGAGCGACCAAGGAGACGGGCGAGTGCCAGCGGAGCTGGCGCGAGCGTAGTACCCGGCTCCGCCCGAGCGAGCGTAGCCGCATCCGAGGGTGGTCCCAGCTCTCCTGGGCAGAGAGCCATGAGCGCGAGACGACCGCGCCCGAGGCTAAACGGCTAGTCCGGCGGAGACTGCTGCTGGAACGCGGGTTTGGCGCGCAGTTCCTTCTCTACCATTTCGGCGAGGTCCTTGAGCGTCTCGCGGTCACCTTCAGTGAACGGGCGCGGCTCGGTGTCGATGATGCAGAGAGTCCCGACGTTGTGACCGCCACGGCCCTGCACCGGGTAGCCCGCATAAAACCGGATGTGCGGCGCGTCCAGCACGGCTGGATTCTGCGCGAAGATCGGATCGAGCACCGCGTCCTCGACCACGTACACCTCGCTGCCGTTGATCGCGTGGCCGCAGAACGAAAGGTCCCGCGCCGTGTCGGCAAGGTCGAGGCCCTGCTTCGATTTGAACCACTGCCGCTCGCCCTCGACGAACGAGACGGCGGCGAACGGAGCGTTGAACATGCGCTGGGCCATGCGGGTGATCTTGTCGAAGCGCTCCTCCGGCGACGAGTCGACGGCTCCACTCAGTCTGAGCTCCACCAGACGCTCCGCCTCATCCTGCGGAATCAGCGGTCGCATCACCTCTTCGGTCTCGGCCCACAATCCGCGGCTCCGCATCACCGCGGTGACTCGCTGGCGGAACTTCTCCGAGTCGAAAGGCTCGACCAGCACGTCGTCCACTCCCTGCGCCATGAGCTCGTTCGCTTCGCGGTCGGAACCCTCGGGCACAATGACGATGATCGGCATGTCGACGAGCCCGATCACCGTGCGCGCGGCGTGGACGACCTGACGGCCGTCGAGAATCGGAAGCTTCAGGCCTACCACCAGCGCATCGGGCGGGTCCTGCGCGAGGATGCCGAGCGCGGCGGCGCCGTCGACTGCCATCTGAACCAAGAGCCGTGCCTCCACCAGGATGTCGTTGAAGCGCACGCGATCATCCTTTTCTCCGACAGCGAGCAATATCCGCGACGGCATCGCGACCCCATCGGCGTCGAGCTCCGGCACGAACTCGGCATTCACTCGCGGCGTGTTCCCTCGCGGTGTGCGGCGACGCTCGAACTCCGTGTAGGGGATCACTTCATCGGCCGTCGTATCGCCTTCGGCGATGTGCCACAGCCCGTCCGTGTCGAACGTGTGTATCGCTCCGGTACGGATGGCGGTCGCGCGGATCTCGTCGGTTGATTTACCGGTGGTGATCATTCCCCGGACCTCGGGAGTAATCTCCAGGAACTCAACCAGCGGCAGACGCCCCGAATAGCCGGTGAATCCGCACTCCGCGCAGCCCGCCGCCTTGACGTGCCGTGCGCGCCCAAACTGCCTTTGCTGAGCGGCGCGCACCATCGGGTGGAGCTCCTCGATCGGAGCCTCATAACGGCAGTGCGGGCAAACGCGGCGAACGAGGCGTTGCGCGGTAACACCGATCAAACCCGCTGCAACTCTGAATGGCTCGACGCCGATGTTCTCCAGGCGGGCGATCGCGCCAATTGCATCGTTGGTGTGGAGCGTCGACAGGACCAGGTGGCCGGTCATCGCCGCCTGGAAGGCGACGGTCGCGGTTTCTCCATCTCGAATCTCGCCGACGAGGAGTACATCGGGATCCTGACGGAGCACCGATCGCAGCACGCCGGCGAAGGTCAGCCCCTGCTTCTCGTTCACCTGGACCTGGTTGACGCCGCTCAGGCGGTACTCGACCGGGTCCTCGACGGTGACGATGTTCACCGACTCGCCGCGCCGGAGATTGAGTGCGGCGTAGAGAGTCGTCGTCTTCCCCGATCCCGTCGGTCCCGTCACGAGAAGGATTCCCTGTTCGCGCATCAGTAGCGCCTTGAACCGCTCGAACACCTGGGGCATGAAGCCGAGGGTCTCCATCGAGACCTGCACCGACTTCTCGTTGAGCAGACGCATGACGACCTTCTCACCGACGCGGGTCGGGAGGACCGACACACGGAGCGCTACTTCTTCGCCTCCGACGCGCACCTTGGCGCGACCATCCTGTGGACGGAAGCGCTCGGCGATGTCCAGCTCCGCCATGATCTTGATACGGGAGACGACGGGTCCGACGCCGATGAACCGGGGCAGAACCATGATGTTCTTGAGCAGCCCGTCGATGCGAAACCTGACGAGAGTCGACGTCTCGTCGTGCTCGATGTGGATGTCGGACGCGCGCATCTTGATCGCGTTGGCCAGGATCGCATCGACGAGCTTGATGACGGGCGCGTGGACGCGCGCCATCGCTGCCTCGTCCTCTTTCGGGTCTTCGATCTGCTCGACACCGGCGGCGTGGTCGAGCTTCTCGATCAGCCCGTAGATCATCGCATCCGGGCGGAGCGTCTCGGAGACCAGCTTGTCGAGCTGGCCAGGGGGACAGAAGAGCGGCGTGACTTCCCGGCTCGTCGCCCAGCTTACGCGCTGGATGGCTTCCTGATCGAGCGGGTTTGCCATGGCGAGGTGGACGGTCTTCGCGTCGACCTTGACCGGAAGTACGCTGAGCTCACGACAGAGCTTTTCGGGAAGGATCTGCATCGCGTTCTTGTCGATCGCCCCGGGCGAGAGATCGACGTAATCGATGCGGAACGCCTCCTTGACGACTTCAGCGATCTCTCTGAACGACAGCACGTCGCCGTCGATGAGGGCCTGGGAAGCATACGGTTTCTGCTGTGACCGCCACCGTTGAATGAGCTCAGGGGTTACTCCAGGCATGGTCCCGACGAGGGCGACCAGCCATTCATCCCTGAAGCGGTATTTTCGCTCCTTGCTCTGCGGTCCCGCGGGTGTCGTCATGGCTTCCGGTGGGGCAAACTCGGGGTCAGTGCTCTATTGAAGGCAGCCCGCGATAAAATGACTTGTTTCCACCCTCGAAGATAACATGCGCCTCTGGGGTAGTAGCACGAACCGGGAGCGTCCACTTATTATCAACCCCTATAGCGGCGGTTCCCGCCTTCCGGTACGAACCCACTCGAACCGCCGAACGTCGAGGAGAACTCATGATTGGTAGAGCAGTTGTGATAGCCGCGGTAGCGGCTTCATTCGTGGTCCCATCCGTTGCCGCCTCTCAGGCGCCGTGGCGGCAGGTCTATCTGGATTCGGATGTCCGCGTGCTTTTCGACACGGCGAGCGCCCGGCTTTCGTCGCCCGGAACGTGGACCACCGTCACCAGCTGGGACTACGTCAGGCCTCGCATCCTCGAGAACAAAAAGAGCTACACCCGGCTCGTCCAGCGTGTGCATCTGCGGTGTTCGCCCGTCCGGGTCAAGCGGGTGCGCAGCACCGTATATGCCGCCAACAACGTCATGGTGAGAGACGAGGGCGAAGTCGATAGTCGCGATCAGACGGCGATGGCGTGGGACCGTCCCCGTACCAGGACCGCCGCGGCGAACGCATTTAACTCGGTTTGCGGAGTCCTGACTCGGAAGGCTCAACCGCGCGCACCTACCGTCGCTCCGAAGCCGCCCGCCAAAAAGGCGGCTACAAAGTCCTCGGCCTCGAATCGCTGACGCGGCGAGGTCGAAAAAAAAGAGGGGCGCCGAACACGCGCCCCTCTTTTTTTTATGCCGCATACCGCCTAGCGGCGCGGATCGTTCGTTCCGCCGGGCCGGGGATTGAGGTTCATGGTCCTTTCGTCGGCGGCCGTTCCGGTTCCCACGTTCCGCGGGCGCGCATCGAGGGGCGTCGGCGTGTCGCGGACAACCGTCCCACCTCCGCGCTTCAGCAGACCGAGCAGGCCGAGCAGACCCAGAAGGCCCCACGGAAAGCCGTCGTCATCGGCGTCTTCGCCGACTGAGGAGTCGCCGAAGCTCGTTGGTGAAGCGAGCGTCGTTGTGTCGAACGGCGCCTGCGCCCCGGTACCGGTCGTGGGCGGATTTGCCACGCTCGTGTCCTGTGAGAAGCCTGGCGTGGAGAGGAGGAAGAGCGATGCCGCAGTGACCCAGGCGATGCGTCGAAAGCGTGAATTGTTCATTGTGTCCTCGAGTGATTGGAAAGATTCGTCATTGGGTGATTGGAAAGATTCGTCATTGCCGGACGCAATGGCAGGTCGCAGGCCATCCCACCTTGAGGGAGCGTGCTACCCCACGTTACGCTCAAAATCCGTCGCTGCGCCAGCGCTTGAGCTTCGCTTTCGTGGTACGGAATTTCGGGGTCCAACCGGCTCAGTCTGGCCGGACGTTTGCTCTATGGAAGGGCAGGCTTCAAACAGGGGAGACAATGCGGTTACTGGAATCCAAGCCCGAGAAGAAAACCAGATGGGCAGGCGGAACGATCGTCAGCATCGTTCTGCACATGGGTCTGATTTTCCTGGCCGTTTTTGCCACCGCGCGCGCCGGCGTGAACAAGGTTAAGAAGGACAGGGCGGAGAAGGTCAATTTCGTCTCGGTGAAGAAAGAGCCGCCCCCGCCTCCCGAGGCCAAGAAGGAGCCGCCGCCACCCCCCAAGAAAGAAGCGCCGAAGCCCAAGGCGCCCAAGCGCGTTGTGGCGCCTCCGACGCCAAGAGTGGAGACGCCTGCCCCGCCCAAGGGGTTCCAGGTCGTTCCGCCCGTCGTGAATATTCCGACCGCGCTTCCGACGATCGACTTGTCGAAGGCGGTCACCAACGAGAATGACTTTACGGGCAAAGGCGTCGCCGGCGGGACCGCGAAAGGAGTAGAGGGAGGCACCGGCAAGGCAGGGGATAAGGGCACTGAAGCCGGCGTAGACAAGAGCACCCCCTACATGGAGTTCCAGGTCGAGAAGACCGTCGTGCACATCGGCGGGGCGTCGCCTGAGTACCCGGCGCGTCTGAGAGACAACGGCGTGAAGGGCGAAGTTCTGGCGCAGTTCGTCGTCGGAGAGAATGGCCGCTACGAGGGTGGAACGCTCAAGATCCTGAGCTCGAGCAATCCGGCCTTCTCAGAGGCCGTAAAGCGGGCGCTCCCCGGAATGCGCTTCTCGGCGGCCCAGATCGGTGGCCGGAAGGTGAAGCAGCTCGTACAGATGCCTTTCCAGTTCGAGCTCAAAAGCTAGAACTACATCGTCGACGGCAAGCCGCGGGGCACCCCCTCGCGGCTTTTGCCTTATGTGCACTCCCCGCGTCATGCATATGTGCCCTGACCTCGTCATGGAATCGAGCGCCACGACCGGGTGTATCACCCTTTGAATGAATAGATTGAAATTTCCGATGATGACTACGAGACACCGCGTCCTGTTCGGACTCGTTGCCTGTCTGGCGCTGGCGCCACTCGCCGGCGCGCAGAATCAGCCGGTGTCCGCCCGTCCCAAGCCGCAGCGCCCGGTGGAGGTTCCCCCGGCGGTGGTGGTGCTGCCTGTGGACACGACCGCCGGCGATTCCATTCGCGTCATGATCGAGCGCGACCTCGATTACGGTGATCGCGTTCAGCCGGTTCTTCTCGACAGCGCCGTCGCGGCCAGCGTTTGGCATCCCGGAAAGCGCAATATCGACTTCGGCCCGCTCAAGGAAACACGCGCCAAGTTCGCGGTTCGCATCCGGCCCATCTCGACCGGCCTGCGTGTCGAGATCTTCGACGTTGCCCGCCAAAGGCTGCTTCAGGCCGGAAGTTTCAGGCTGCCGAGAATTCCTCGTGACCGGTCCAGGACTCTCCGGGATTCGCTCGACCGCGCTGCCGCTTCGCGCGCCGCCGTTCTCGAGGCAAGACTCGCCGCGGACTCGGTTACGCTCGACACGCTCGTTCGAGCGGCGGCGCGACCGGTCGCCGCCAACAGA
>JBGTEZ010000165.1:0-11296 GCA_041747535.1 Gemmatimonadaceae bacterium | reverse complement strand
GACCGTGACGCGGCGATGCTCGGCGCGGCCGGAGCGCTTCTCCGCTACCTGGACGAGCTGCAACCCTCGGGTACGCCGCACCTGACCCGGCCCAAGATCGAACGCGCGGCGGGAGTGATGCCGCTCGACGAAATGACGCGGCGCAACCTCGAGCTCGTCGAGTCGATGCGCGGTGCGGAAACGTCGGGGACACTGCTGAGCGTGCTCGACCGGACGCTCACCCCAATGGGAGCGAGACTGCTGAGACAATGGCTGCTCGCGCCACTCGTGGACCGCGCCGGCATCGAGGCGAGACTCAGCGCCGTTGCCGCGCTCGGCGATCCCCTCATCCGCACGGCGCTGCGCGAGGCGCTCGATGGTGTACGGGACGTGGAGCGGCTGGGCGGAAAGGCCGCGACCGGCCGTGCAACACCGCGTGAGCTGAGAGCCCTCGGCGATTCGATGGCGCGACTGCCGTCGGTATACGCGGCTCTCGAGCGGGCTCGGAAAACAGCCGCGGCGACCGACGCGGTGATGCTCAGCGTTCACTCACTCTCCTGGGATGGATGCAGCGATCTTTCCGATGACATCCAGCGGCTCCTGGTCGAGCGCCCGCCGGTGGCGATCGGAGACGAGCCGAGCATCCGGGAAGGAGTGGACAGCGAGCTCGACGAATGGCGCGCGCTCCGCGATGGCGGCAAGGACGGAATCGCCCGTATCCAGTCGGAAGAGAGAGCGCGTACCGGAATCGGCTCGCTCAAGGTCGGCTACAACAAGGTGTTCGGGTATTTCATCGAGGTCACGAACAGCAATTCCCACCTCGTCCCTCCGGACTACCAGAGACGGCAGACTTTGACAGGAGCGGAGCGCTATGTGACGCCGTCGCTCAAGGAATATGAGGAGCGCGTCCTGACCGCGGCGGAGCGGGTAGAGGCAAGGGAGAGAGAGCTGTTCGAAGGCCTGCGAACCCGGGTCGGCAGCCAGATAGCGCGCCTGCAATCCGTCGCCCAGGTGATCGCCGAGCTCGATGTGCTCGCTTCGCTGGCGGAGGTGGCCTCGAGCGAAGGATACGTGAGGCCGGAGATCACCGATGCGTTCGATCTGGAGATTACGGCGGGCCGCCATCCGGTAGTCGAGCGGATGATGCCGCGCGAGAAATTCATCCCTAATGATCTCGTGCTGAACGACGGCGCGCGCATGATCATTCTCACGGGGCCGAACATGGCCGGCAAGTCCACGGTGTTGCGGCAGGTGGGCCTGATCGTGCTGATGGCGCAGGTGGGCAGCTTCGTCCCGGCCGCGAAAGCGCGGATCGGCATCGTGGATCGTCTGTTCACCCGTGTTGGAGCGAGCGACAACCTCGTTCGGGGCCAATCGACCTTCATGGTCGAGATGTCGGAGACGAGCGCGATCCTGCACACCGCGACCAGCCGGAGCCTGGTGCTGCTGGATGAGATCGGCAGGGGCACATCGACCTACGACGGGATCTCGATCGCGTGGTCGGTGAGCGAGCATTTGCACGACAATACGGGCTGCAAGACGATCTTTGCGACCCACTATCACGAGCTGACGCAGCTGGCGGACCATTTAGTAGCAGTTCGGAACTATAGCGTGCGTGTCAGGGAAGTCGGCGACCAGGTGCTCTTTCTGCACCGGCTCGAGCCGGGAGGCGCCGACCGGTCCTACGGGATCGAGGTGGGGAGGCTGGCGGGGCTGCCGGTCTCGGTGCTTACCCGTGCCAGGGAGCTCCTCGGGGTACTCGAAGCGGAACAGATCGTGCCTCGACCAGTCTCCGCGTCCCCCTCCCCGGCGCCCGGCAATGCCGCGCGCGGCGGAGACCAGCTGGCGCTCTTTGCCTTTTCCCCCCACCCTGTCGTGGGCAAACTCGAAACCATGGATACAGACACCATGACGCCACTGCAGGCTCTCGATGCGCTCGCGCGACTCGTCGACGAAGTGAAGAGCGGGAAGAGGTCCTGACATGATTTCGAGACTGGCAGTCGGTGCCTTGGTCGCGCTGGCAACACTTTCGGCATGCAAGGACTCGGGCGGCGGGCTACCCTTCCAGACAGTGGGGCGGCAGCCGGACATCGCGCCGGTGATGCTCAACAACGAGCTGCCGTTCCGGTATCCGCCGGCTCTCTATGCCCAGCGCGTGCAGGGGAACGTCACGTTGCGCATCTACATCAACGGAGATGGTGAGATCGTGGCCGACTCGACGCGCGTAGCGGAGACTTCCGGATTCAACGCGCTCGATTCGGCGGCGATGAAGGGATCGCGCGATCTCAGATTTGAGCCGGCCAAGACTCAGGGACAGCCAGTGCCGGTGTCGATTCTCCTTCCGGTTTATTTCAGGCACCCCGACGCTCCGCCGCTCGCCGGCGATTCAGCGATCAAGCGCGACTCGACGCTGACATCCAGGGCGGACTCGACGCGACGCGCCGACTCGGTGAAAAAAGCCGACTCGCTGCAGGCGGCCGCGGACAGAAGCGCAGCGAAGACACCGATCAAGCGACCCGCTCCGCGAAGGACGACGAGACGCGGCAGCTCGAGATAAGATGAAAGACGAACGCCACCGCCGTCCCTGTGACAGCGTTCTCGACACGATCGGCTGGACGCCGCTGATCAGACTGAACAGCGTCACGCGCGGGATTCGCACTCCGGTCTACGCCAAGGCTGAGTTCTTCAATCCCGGCGGCTCGGTCAAGGACCGGATCGGGCTTCCGATAATCGAGCGGGCCGAGAAAGAAGGAAAGCTCAAGCCAGGCGGGACGATCGTCGAAGGGACGAGCGGCAACACCGGCGTCGGTCTCGCGATCGCCGCCGCGTTGCGCGGTTACAAATGCATCTTCACGATGCCGGACAAGATGTCGCAGGAAAAGGTGAGGCTCCTAAAAGCGTTCGGAGCCGAGGTGATCATCACCCCAACGGCGGTTCCGCCGGACCATCCGGACAACTACGTGATGATGGCGAAGCGGATCGCGGCCGAGACGCCGAACGCGATCCTGGCCGACCAGTTCTACAACGAGGCGAACCCGGACGCGCACTACGCCACGACCGGTCCGGAGCTCTGGGAACAGACCGAAGGGAAGATCACGCACTTCGTTTTGTCGGCGGGGACGGGCGGGACGCTCACTGGCGCTGGTCGATACCTCAAGGAGCGGAATCCGGGCATCAGGATCATTGCTGGAGATCCTGCGGGCTCGATACTGGCTGAGTACTGGCGGAGCAAGGGGACCAATAAAGTCGAGGGAACTCCCTACAAAATCGAGGGAATTGGGCAGGACAAGCTTCCCGGTACGCTCGACCTGAGCCTGATCGATGACTACCGGACGGTGAGCGACAAGGAGTCGTTCGCGATGGCCAGGCGGCTAACCCGGGAAGAGGGATTGTTCGTCGGCGGATCATCGGGCCTGATCACCGCGGTCGCGCTGGATGTCGCCCGCGAGGTGAATGACAAGAAGGCCATGGTGGTGACGTTCTTATGCGACACGGGAGAGAGATATCTCTCGAAGCTCTACTCCGACGAATGGATGCGCGAGAACCAGATGCTCGATGTGCCGAGGGTTGCGCTGCACCACGTGCTGGGCAGAAAGAACGGAGGCGCGCCGGCGGTGGTCAGCGTCGCTCCCGGTGCCACGGTCCGGCAGGCGATCGGCCTCATGACGCTGCACGACGTGTCACAGCTGCCAGTGATGGATGGCGCCAACTGCGTCGGATCGGTGAGCGACTGGTCGCTGTCGCAGAAGAGCCTCGAGAATCCGAAGCTGCTCGAGACGACGGTCAGCGAGATAATGGATTCGCCGTTTCCGATGATTTCCTCCGAGCAGCCGGTCGACAGCGTGGTGAAGCTTCTCTCCAAGTCCAATCCGGCGGTGCTGGTTCAGGAGCACGGCAAGGTACAGGGGATCGTCACCCGGTCCGACATGCTGCATTTCATGATGTCTCGTTAAAACGGTGAGATCCTTTTTGCGTTTTGAGTTTACTGTCATTGCGTTATCCGTTTTTGCGTTAATACACGCGAAACGCAACGCAAAAACGGTAAACTCAACAACGGTCAACTCATAACGCGGAAAGAAACCCCAAGAAATGAACATTACTGTATTGATGGGCGGAACATCCTCTGAGCGAAATGTGTCGCTGGCGTCAGGCATCCGCATCGTGCAGGCACTCCGCTCCAAGGGTCACAAGGTCGTCGCTCTCGACCCGGCGAAGGGAGTGATCGATGCGGCGGGCGAGAAAGCACTGGCCAGCGGAAAGGTCGGTACTGCGCCTCCTTCACTCGAATCGCTGTCGAAAGTTGCCGAGGGAGCGTTCCTTCCGAATCTCACCTCGATGAAGGAGATCACGGGAGCCGACGTCGTATTTCTCGGGCTCCACGGCGGGAAGGGCGAGGATGGGACCATTCAGGCCCTCCTCGATATGACGGGCGTGAAGTACACGGGAAGCGGACATCTCGCCAGCGCGCTGGCGATGGACAAGGATCTCTCCAAGAAGCTGTTCCGGGCCGCCGATGTGAGCACGGCAGACTGGCTGATGGCCCCGGTCACGATCGAGCAGGTCGAGGGTATTCTCGGCCTTCCGGTAGTGGTCAAGCCATCGAAGGAAGGATCGACGGTCGGTCTCACTCTGGTGAAAAAGCGGGAAGATATCCAGCCGGCGATAACGGAAGCGCTCAGGTTCGACGATGAGGTGATGATCGAGCGGTTCGTTCCCGGCCGCGAGCTCACCGTCGGAGTGCTGGGCGACGTCGCTCTGCCGGTCGGAGAGATCATTCCGAAGCACGAGATCTACGACTACGAGTGCAAGTACACCGCTGGAATGGCGGTGGAGGAGTTCCCGGCCAAGATCTCGAAGGAAGCCACCGAGCGGGTGCAGCACCAGGCGCTTGCGGCGTTCAAGGCCCTCAAGCTCAAAGGGTGCGCGCGCATCGACTTCCGGCTGACCAGCGAGGGGGAGTTCTACTGCCTCGAGGCCAACACGTTGCCCGGCATGACCGAGCTCAGTCTGATACCGCAGGGTGCAGCGGCGATGGGCATCAGCTTTCCCGATTTCTGCGAGAGAGTGGCGAAGCTGGCCCTCGAGTAAGGGACCGGGAGAGGAACCCTTGGGCCGGCTCTGTGTCTTAACCCTGTAGTCCTCCGCCTCGGGCCCGTATGTCGAACGACGTCTACGACGAACAGGAACCTTCACGAATGACACCCGCCGTTCAGTGGCTGCTCGCGCTGAACATCGGGCTTTATTTCCTGCAGACCATGCTCTTCGGCAACGAAGGCGTGTTCTCCCTGCTCGCGCTGGATCCGGCCCGCTTTCCCTCCGCCTGGTGGACCGTCGTCACCTACATGTTCGTCCATGCGTGGCTCATGCATCTGGCGTTCAACATGTTCACGCTCTGGATGTTCGGCCCGCGACTCGAGCAGGTGTGGGGAACGCGGAGCTTTGCCTATTTCTTCCTCTGGTGCGGACTCGGCGGTGCGATAGCCCACCTGCTCTTTGCCGGAGATACGGGAGTCGTCGGCGCGTCGGGGGCCATAAGTGGAGTGCTCGTCGCGTACGCGCTGCGCTGGCCGGATGAAGAGATCTATCTGTTCGGCCTGATTCCGATGAAATCGCGCTGGCTCATCGCCGCGATGATCGGCATGAACGTGATCTTCGCGCTGTCGCCAGGCTCCGGCATCGACTGGACGGCGCACCTGGGCGGAATGGCGTTCGGATGGCTGTTCATCAAGCTGTCGTCCGTCGGTGGACTGAGTCGCGTACGCGGCTGGGTATCATCCGTTCCGGAAGATTCCGAAGACATGCCGCGCGCGGTACCAAGGCCGAGATCTCCCATGCGCGATCGTGATTCCGGTGCCGGAGTCGACGAGGTCGTTACACGGAGCAACGCGGTAGTGCTGCGCGAGAGCAAGCCGCTCCAGCACGTTCCGCGCAAGGAGTCGCCCAGGGATCACGCCGCGCGGGTGAATCTCGTGCTCGACAAGATCTCGGAGCAGGGGATCCAGAGCCTGACCAGCGAAGAGCTGAAACTGCTGGAGGAGATGTCGCGGAAGCTGCGCGACAGCTAGAACTGGTCACCTGCCCTCGCATGGGGGATGCAAGTATCGAGTCGACAGACCTGAGTCTTCAGTGATCAGTGGTCTTCAGTAGCGACTCCCAACCACTGATGACTCAGCACTCAACACCGATTCACTCGCTACTTGCATCCCCTTTGAAAGGGCAGAGCTCTCAGATACCAGATTGATCCCGGCCCCATGCAAGTGCATTGTTCTGAATGCCCAGGCCCGAGCTCCTCGAGACATTCGACAACCCATACGCCGACCGCGACTACGAGATCCACATGGATTGCTCGGAGTTCACGTCGCTTTGCCCCCTGGGCGGAATCGAGAGTGACGCCGAGGAGCTGGCGCTGCTTAAAGGCGGCGCCCCTGATTTCGGCACGATCCGCATCACTTACGTCCCGGCGAAGAGCTGTCTCGAGCTCAAGAGCCTGAAGCTCTATCTGTGGAGCTTCCGCAACGACGGAATTTTCTACGAGCGCGCGGTGAACAGGATACTCGATGATCTTGCTGACAAAGTCGCGCCCAAATGGATGCGAGTGGTGGGCGATTTCAACGTGCGCGGCGGCGTGAAATCAGTCATTACCGCGGTGAGAGGTAAAGCGCCGAAGGTGTAGCCGCGTACCGCAAACCTGAACTTTGTAGAGGAACCATGCGCTCTCGTCTGATCGCGATCATTGCTGTCGTCACTGCCTGCTCGAGCTCTGATTCAGGACGTACGTCCGATACAATGGCGGCAGCAGGAGCACAGTCGGACTCAGCGCGTCTTCTCGCCTCGCCCGGCGGCTTCGTCGAGCCAGAAGCTGTGCGCTACGACCCCGAGCAGGACGCTTACTTCGTCAGCAACTGGGGAACGGGCCCGACCGAGGCGAAGGACAACAACGGCTTCATCTCGCGAATGAGCCCGGAAGGCGTGATCGACAGCCTTCGCTTCATTGCGGGCGGAGCCCGGGGAGCAACGCTCCATTCTCCGCGCGGAATGACGATCATCGGCGACACGCTCTGGGTCGTCGACGCCGATGCCGTGCGCGGGTTCGACCGGCGGAGCGGCGCTCCGCTCGCGACCATCGACTTCTCAAAGCTCAAGCTGGGCTTTCTCAACGACATCGCGGCCAGTCCGGAGGCGATGTACGTCACGGACACGGGGACCGATCACATCTATCGCATCGCCCGCGGCGCGATCACCGTCGCGCTGCACGATGCAGCCCTCGGCAAACCCAACGGAATTACGTGGGACAGCGGACGCAATCAGTTCGTCGTGGTGCCCTACGGCGGCGGATCCGGGATATCGTCATGGACCGCCGGCAGTGCGACGCTCAAGGAGATCGGCAGAAGCGGCGGTTCGAAGTTCGATGGTGTGGAAATCCTGCCGGGAGATCGCGTGCTCGTCGCGAGCCAGGGAGACTCCAGCATCCATCTCTTCTCGGGGTTGAACGGACGCCCGATCATCAAGACCGGTGGCGCGCCGGCGGACATCGGCGTTGACACGAAGCGCAATCGCGTCGCGGTTCCGTTCGTTGCCCGTAACCTGGTCGAGATCTGGCAGCTTCCTCGGCAATGAGTTTTGCGGGTGTGGCCGATAGCCGTAGCTCAGTCAGCGCGCGGAGAGCGCGTCCGCGAGCTGACTGACCAGGGTTGCTTCACGTTCCAGCGCGGCGGCAGCTCGCACGATCTCACGTTCGGCGTCACGCCACTGCCCCTGCTCGATCGCTTCGCGCACCCCGGGAACCGTCTTTACTCCATAGCCGGTGTAATAGCCTGGCGCGTACAGCAGATGCTTGTACCACGGCCTACGGGCCAGACCCTCGGGCGCGGTCAGCGCACGCTCGGCCTGAAGCAGCCGGATGTTGATGTCCCTGAAGCCACCTGGCCGAGCCCGGCTGAGCGCACCGGTGTAGGCTTTCTCATACCGTGCGGCAGCGTGATTCAACGAGTCCACGGCGTTGAGCAGTGGCGCGAAGTTGAGCGCCGGCGCCGGCTCCTGACGGGGTGGTGCGAGAGTGGGGCTCCGAGGGTCGCTGACGGCCCTGAACACTCCGTCGTCGATCTGCCGATTCCGTTCCGTGATCTGCCCGGCGCGGGTGTCTCGCAGTGACTGCAGCTCCTTCGTGTAGCTCTGCACGGTTTCGGCAAGATTGGTGAACGCAAAGGGAAGAAGATCGGCATTCGCGAGCCGCAGCACTGCCGTGCCGACTGTCTGCGCGAGCGCGCGTCCATATACGAACGATGTATCGCTGAACCGGGTGTACCAGAAAAAGCTGTCGTAGGTGGAGTGATATATCCCGCCCTCATCCTCGCCACCGTAGCCGAGATTGAGCGATGCAATTCCAGCGTGATCGAGGAAAGGGGAATAGTCCGATCCTGAGCCAAGCGCCCCGATCCGCAGGTCCTCGCGGTCGCGAGCCTCTTTTCGTGTTTCGGCCGATCCGTTCGCGATTCGGGACATCTGGACGCGCTTCCAGGCGCTCAATCCGGTTTCGGGATCCTCAATGTCGACCGCGACTCCGTTGATGAATTTCTCGAGTGCGTGAGACCCGGCCAATCCGAGATATCCCCTGCTGTTGCTGTCGGTGTTCAGATACGCGACGGCATGCTGTCTCAGCTCCTCTGCGTGGGCCTCGACCCACTCCGTCGAGCCGATCAATCCCGGCTCCTCGCCATCCCAGGCTGCGTAAATGATGGTGCGCCTGGGACGCCACCCGGATTTGTAGAGCGTTCCGAGGGCGCGTGCCTCTTCCAGCTCCGCAACCATACCGGACACCGGATCCTGCGCGCCGTTCACCCACGCATCGTGATGATTGCCGCGAATCACCCACTGATCGGCTTCGGTACTACCGTGCAGCTTCGCGATGACATTGTGAAGTGTCTTGATGCTCCAGTCCGATTTCACCCGCAGATGAACCCTGGCTGGGCCGGGACCGAACCGATAGGTGATCGGCAGACCACCGCGCCACGATTGAGGAACGACCGCACCGCCCAGCGCGGCAAAGAGTGGCTGGGCGTCGGCGTATGAGATCGGTAGCACCGGTATTCGCGTTATCGTCGTCGCCTCGGACAGGGCGAGCCGCTTTGCTCCCTTGGTGGCGCCCACTCCAGGAGTGAGGGGATCACCAGGATACGTGGGCATGTCCGCAACCGACCCTCTTTGCACGCCGTGCGCGGGACGCATCGGTCCTTTGGGGAAGACATCGCCGATTGCGTATCCGTCGTCCTCCGGATCCGAGTAGATCAGGCAGCCGATTGCGCCGTGCTCGGCGGCCACTTTCGGCTTGATTCCGCGCCACGATCCACCGTATTTCGCAATGACGATGGCGCCCTTTACGGAGATGCCGCGGCGCTCGAGCTCCTCGTAGTCGGCGGGAATGCCGTAATTCACGAAGACGAGCGGACCGGTGACGTCGCCATCGGCTGAATAAGCGTTGTAGGGAGGGAGCTGCTCGTCACGCTGCGACGACGTGGGATCTTCAGCCAGCACCGGCTCCGTGAGCGCGGCTTTGTAGGCTGTGGGCGCGACGAGCTCTACAACTCTTTCCAGAGGTGTGGGAAAGAGCACATCGAAGGTCTCGATCTGAGCATCCCATCCATACGAGCGAAACTGATCACGGATCCACTCGGCGTTTATTTTGCCGTACGCCGAGCCGAGATGGTGGGGACGCGCACTGAGAATGCGCATTGATTCCCGCATCCGGGCAGGATCGGGTATCGCGCGAAATCTTGCTTCCAGGTCGCGCTCGGCTTGTGCCGTCCGGGGAGAAAAGCCGCGAAGGTCGGGTGCGGCCGGTGCTGGAGTGAAAGCAAGTCCAGTGACGGCGAGAGCTAGCGAGCTGGCGATGGTGCGCATTAAATGCTCGGGTAGGCGATCGGGTGGAAGAACGGGAGAGAAATAATCTCAATCGTGTGAGGCAACGGCGTAAGCATCGCCGTTGATTACAGGAGACCGTTCGTGTTAATTGTGAGTCCGCAGGTGTAGTGGCGGCTAGGTAGCTCAGTTGGTAGAGCAGCGGACTGAAAATCCGCGTGTCGGCGGTTCGATTCCGTCCCTAGCCATCGGACAGTATCAATCCAGTGCCACCATGTGCAAAGAGGATCTCCATCGATGGCGATCCTCTTTGCTTATGAAATGGTGTGAGCTTCATCTCGAATTTCGGCGCGCACAATTGTCATGCGCCCAGCACCGCAGGAAGCGTTACCGCTCGCGCTCCCTCCGCGCGACACGCCACGCGCTCAACCCTCCCCGCCGCTCCCGATCCACTGCGTGCCGGCCCACCACGCGTCCAAGAGTCAACCCAACGTCGTTGTCGAAGCGAAAATGAATGCCTCCGTACAGCCGGGACATCGCCTGCTCCTCGGCGATCCGGGTGAACTCCGCGCGCTCCTGTGGGAAATAGTGCCCCAGCACCGCGTCGAATGCACCAGCGCTGCACGCATGGCCCGAGGGGAATGACGGGAAGTTCGGTAAGCCAACGCTGTCCGCCAGCGCGAAGGTCGTGTCGGCCTGCGACGGGCGGATCGTCCAGTAGTGATACTTGGCGTCGAAGCACGCGATGACCGCGTCTGAAGCGGCGACGTTCAGAACCGCCAGTACCCGGGCGGCGTCGGCGTCCGGCACACGATGCCGGCGGAGCGCGTTGGATGCGAGCTCGTTCCATACCGCCCACGGGTCTGCGACTGCCCATCTCCGCGCAATCTTGGTCTGCTCCGGCGTCCGCTCCCGAGCGACCCGCCTCACCTCTTCGAGAGCCGCGCGGAATTCCGGCGAGTCGTATACAGGAGGCGGTGTAGGGCGAAACTGGCTTGCCGAGTCGAGGATCCAGGGGCGCGAAGCGGCCAGGAACGTCCCCATGGGCGGAAGGCCCGGTGCTGTGCGCCACATCCCGGGTCCCGTCGGGATGGTGCCCTTCCAGACGGAGGCCATGTCGATCGGCGGCGCCCAGGCGATTACGCGACGGGCGACGTCTTCACCGACCCGCCAGCCGGCCATGGCCCGGTCAGCTGCACGCGATCCGGTTCGCGCCCGCTCGAGGTCCAGATCCAATTCCCGGGTGATCGACGAGCGCACCGCGGAGTCGCTGAACATCTCCCTGAGCACGGCGGCGGATGCGGCGGCGACGGCCACGTCGGCGGAGACGGAGCGGTTGCCTCGCGTTGAACTGGCCGCCGCGTACTGGGCGACGCTGAGCAGAGTGTAGACGCGAAAGAGAATCGGTGGCGGTGTCTGCGCGATTCGGCGCAACGCGGCGGAGTCACCCGCCGCGGCGCTT
>JBGTEZ010000164.1:0-4376 GCA_041747535.1 Gemmatimonadaceae bacterium | reverse complement strand
GGCTCCCGGAGCCGGAACCGCTCCGCCGCGCCGCGACGACCGCACCGGTGGTGGTGGTCCGCGCAGTGACGATCGGGGTGCGCGCCGCGGCAAGAAGGGGAAGCGTGGCGTCGATCAGGAAGCGGTGTCGGCGAACATCGGAAAGACGATGGCCACCATGCGTGGACCGATCCGCCGCGGCGGAGCTCGTCGCGCCGAGGATGGCACTTATCGCGAAGAGATGGCGGCACAGCGCCAGGCCGAGGTCGAGCGCGAGAAGAAAACGGTGCACGTCAATGAGTTCATCACCGTCAGCGAGCTGGCGCAGATACTCAAGACCCCAGCCGTTCAAATTGTTGGGTTCGCGTTCAAGAATCTCGGGCTGATGGTGACGATCAACCAGCGGCTCGACTTCGACCAGATCGAGCTGATCGCCGGCGAGTTCGGGTTCCAGGCGGTGAAGGAACAGGAGTACGCCGCCGATCTCAACACGGCCGAGGCCATCGAGGACACCGAGGAGCAGCTTCGTCCGCGCCCGCCGGTGGTCACGATCATGGGCCACGTCGACCACGGCAAGACTTCTCTGCTCGATTACGTGCGGAAGTCGAACGTCGTCGCCGGCGAATCGGGCGGCATCACGCAGCATATCGGTGCCTACCACGTCACGCTGCCCGGGGGGAAAGCGATAACGTTTCTCGATACGCCGGGCCACGAGGCGTTCACCGCCATGCGCGCCCGCGGCGCGCAGGTTACCGACATCGTCATCCTGGTCGTCGCTTCCGACGATCAGGTGATGCCCCAGACCATCGAGGCGATTTCCCACGCCCGGAACGCCGGCGTGCCGATCATCGTCGCGATCAACAAGATCGACGTACCCGGCGCAAATCCGATGAAGGTGAAGCAGGATCTCCTGCAGCACGGAGTGGTGCTCGAGGAGTTCGGGGGCACCGTCCTGTCGAGCGAGGTTTCGGCGAAGAAGGGAACGAACGTCGATTCGCTGCTCGAGCAAATACTGTTGCAGGCGGAAATTCTCGACCTGAAGGCGAATCCCGCCCGTAGCGCCACCGGTGCGGTGATCGAGGCCCAGCTCGATCCGGGCAAAGGCGCCGTGGCGACGATCCTGGTCAGCAACGGTACGCTCCACGTCGGCGACGACTTCATCTGCGGCATGTATTCCGGCCGCGTCCGCGCCTTGCTCGACGAGCGTGGGCGTCCCATCAAGGAAGCCGGCCCGGCCCATCCTGCTCAGATCCTCGGCATCGGCGGAGTGCCGATGGCCGGTGATCAGTTCGTTGTCGTTGAAGATGCAATGGAATCGCGTGAGATTGCGCAGCGCCGCCAGCGGCTCGACCGGGAAGCCAAGAGCCGGCGCACGGCGAAGGGCGTCGTCTCACTTGAAGACTTCATGTCGCAGACGGCGCCCGGTCAGGCCCGGACGCTCAGGATAGTCATCAAGGCCGATCAGGGCGGTCCGGCTGAAGCACTGGCCGACGCGCTGGCGCAGCTGTCTCACGAAGAGGTATCGGTCGAGGTCATTCATCGGGGCGTCGGCGCGATTACCGAGAGCGACATCCTGCTCGCGCGCGCATCGGGAGCCATCATCGTCGGCTTCCACGTGCGTCCCGACAACAACGCCCGCGCGGCAGCCGAGCGCGAAGGCGTCGACATCAAGCTGTACAAGATCATCTACGAGGCGGTCGAGGACGTCAGATCCGCTCTCGAGGGAATGCTGCGTCCGGAGGAGCGCGAGGTCGTGCTCGGCGAAGCGGAAGTCCGCGAGCTGTTCAAGGTCCCGAAGATGGGTGTCATCGCCGGCTGCTCGGTCAGGAGCGGCGTCATCAATCGCCAGGGACGCGTGCGCGTGATCCGCGACGCCGTCGAGATCTACGACGGCAACATTTCCTCCCTCAGGCGCTTCAAGGACGACGTGAAGGAAGTGCGCGAGGGGTTCGAGTGCGGAATCGGCGTCGAGAACTTCAACGACCTCAAGGTCGGCGATGTGCTCGAGTGCTACCGCCAGGAGCAGATCGCTCGCACACTCACCTCGGTGGCGGGCGCGTCTGCGTAACACGCGGCGGTCGGACCGCGTCGCCGAAGCGATCCGGGTACAGGTAGCGACCTTCCTCACTGAATCGGCAAAGGATCCGCGGATCGTCGGCTTCGTGACGGTGACCGGCGCGGACGTGACGCCGGACCTGAGACACGCCCGCGTCTACGTGAGCGTGCTGGGAAGCGATACCGAGAAGGCGGCCACGTTCCAGGGACTGGAAAGCGTCGCCTCCCACCTGCGGTCGCGCGTCGCGCGGGAGCTGCAGCTGCGCGTCGCCCCCGAGATACAGTTCAAGGAAGACGACACCGTCGCGCGTGCGGCGCGCATCGAGTCGCTCCTCGCCGACGTCAAGAAGCAGGACGCCTCCGCCGCGCGTGGAAGAGAAGAGCCCTCGGAGTGATGCGGCCGGCGACCTTCGCGAGGCAAAGTCTCCCGGCGGACTCCTCCTCGTGGACAAGCCCGCGGGTATCACCTCCCACGACGTAGTTCAGCGCGCCCGACAGATTTACGGGGAAAGAAGTATCGGACACCTTGGAACACTCGACCCCTTCGCTACCGGCCTGCTCGTTCTCCTTTTCGGCAGGGCGACGAGGCTGGCGAGCTTTCTCGACACCGAGCCCAAGGTTTACGACGCGACCATCGCCTTCGGCGCCGAAACCGACACCGATGATGCAACCGGAACGGTGACGCGCACTGCCGAGCCGCCGAGCGAGGCCGATATCCGCGCCTCCATTGCCGCGCTCACCGGAGCAATCTCCCAGGTGCCTCCGGCGTACTCGGCGAAGAGCGTTGACGGCGTTCGAGCGTACGACGCGGCGCGCCAGGGAGTGACGCTCGAGCTCGCGCCCGTGACTGTGACCGTGCACCAGTGGGATGTTCGCTCGATCGGGCATGGCTCGCTGCGCGCGGTCATCACGTGCAGCGGAGGGACCTACATCAGGGCCTTGGCGCGAGACCTGGGTCGCGCTACGTCGTCCGCCGCTCACCTGAGCGCGCTTCGCCGGACGGGCATCGGCGAGTTCGACGTTGGTGATGCGTATTCGATCGATGAGCTGATCGCGGGCAAGCCACCGCTCCTGGCACTGCGGGTGGTGGCCGATGGCTAGAGATTCTGACGATGAGTCAGGACTTCCTCCGCACGTAAAGGGAACGGTCATTACGGTCGGCACCTTCGACGGCGTACACCGCGGGCATCGCGACGTGATCGAGAAGCTCGTTGCACGTTCGCGCGCCCGTCGGCTACCAAGTGTGCTGGTCACTTTCGAGCCGCATCCGATGGAGGTCGTGAACCCGGCCGCGGCGCCCTTGCTGCTCACGACCCGTGAGGAAAAGCTCGAGGTGCTGGCCGAGTCCGGGATCGACTACCTGGCGGTCGTCCCATTTACGCCCGACCTCGCCGCCTTCTCAGCCGAACAGTTCGTGGAGAACGTCCTGAGGCGCCGGTTCCGGTTCGAGGAGCTACTGATCGGTTACGATCACGGTTTCGGGCGCCAGCGGGCAGGGAATGTGAGCGTGCTGCGCGAGCTCGGCGCGAAGGACGGGTTCACGGTCGAGGTCGTCGATGCGGTGGCGGCGCCTGACGGTCACTCCGTGTCATCGACCTCTATCCGCCGCGCGGTCGCCGGCGGCGATCTCGAGCGGGCTTCCGCCGGGCTGGGGCGGCCCTACTCCGTCAGCGGACGCGTGATCCAGGGCGAACAGCGCGGGCGCTCTCTCGGATTTCCCACCTTGAACCTGGGCGCCACTCCTTCCCGAAAACTCCTGCCGCCCGAAGGGGTATACGCGGTGCGGGTCCAGACGCCGCGTGGGCCCGCAGGGGGAATGCTCAACCTTGGCCCAAGACCGACGTTCGGCGACTCGACCACGACGCTCGAAGCGCATCTCTTCGACACCGATGGCGATTTGTACGGAGCCCAGGTCAGACTCGATTTCATCGCGAGGATTCGGGAAACCAGGCAGTTCCCGTCAAAGGAACAGCTCGTGAAGCAGCTACGGCAGGATGAGTTGGACGCCAGAAATGCGTTGACGCTGTTGAGCGTTCCCGATAACCTTAAAGGCTAGGCCAGAAGCGTACCTTTTCTCCGCACTGCATGAATCTGAAGTACCGTCTTCTATTAATCATTGGTCTTTCCGCGGCGTCCCTGTGGGCGCTCTTTCCGCGCACCGTCGTCGAGCGGGTGAAGCGCGACGGCCAGTTCGTCTACGATACCGTCAGGCGCGTTCCACTCAAGAAAGGGCTGGATCTGCAGGGCGGGATGCACCTCGCCCTGGAGGTCGACGAGTCCAAAGGAGCGGTGCTCGACAAGAGCGAGGCGATCGACCGCGCCCTGAAGGTGGTCCGCACCCG
>JBGTEZ010000163.1:0-3289 GCA_041747535.1 Gemmatimonadaceae bacterium | reverse complement strand
GCGGGTGCCTCCGCCGCTCCCCGCGCACCAGTGCCAGTCGAAGCGGATCCCGCGGCGCCGGCAGCCGCAGGCACGGCCGAGTCATCGAGCTCGCCTAGCACTTCGTCAACCTTGACGACGTCGCCTTCCGCCTTGGCGAGCTTGCCCATGACGCCGGGTTTGAGCGCCGGCACTTCAACCGTGATCTTGTCCGTCTCGAGCTCCACGAGCGTATCGCCCGCGGCAACGGCATCGCCCTGCTTCTTGAGCCAGCGCGAAACAGTGGCCTCGACGATCGACTCGCCGAGCGGGGGGACCTTGATTGAGATCATTGGCTGATGGCGATTCCTTCAGATGCGCCGCAGAGCGGCGTTGATGACGGTCAAACCGCCGGTTAGACGGTAAATTCAGCGTTATGCCGGCCGAATCGTCGTTCCAACTGAATATAACGCTCCGATATTAGCGTGCGAGGACTGACTATCTCGGCACACGGCGGGCTCGATCAGCTCGAGTACCGCACCGATCTGCCGAAGCCCGAGCCCAAGCGCGGCGAGATACGCATCCGCGTCAAAGCGGTCGGACTCAACCACCTCGACCTGTTCGTGCTGGGTGGACTCCCCAACCTGAAAATCGTCCCGCCGTGGATACTCGGCGCCGACGCGGCAGGAGTGGTCGACGCCATCGGAGACCTGGGCGGTGAGGCTGCCGGCAACATCAAGGCAGGCGATACGGTCATCGTCAATCCGGGCCTGAGCGACCACACCTGTGAGTACTGTCTTCAGGGAGAGCACTCGCTTTGCGTGAAGTTCCGAATGCTCGGTGAGCACGTTCCAGGGACGCTGGCCGAGTTCGTTACCGTCCCCGCGCGCAACGCGCGCACGATACCGAGAGACCGGCCGATTGAATCCGCCGGCGCGTTCACTCTCTCGGCTCTGACGGCGTGGCGGATGGTGGTGACCCGCGCGCGGGTGAAGAAGGGAGACAACGTGCTCATCTGGGGCATTGGCGGCGGCGTCGCGCTCGCCGCGCTGGAGATCGTCCGGCGCATCGGCGGCATCGCGTGGGTGACATCGCACAGCGATGAGAAGCTGGCGCTCGCGCGCGGCCTCGGCGCCGAACACGTGATCAACTACACGAACACGGACGTCGGGAAAGAGATTCGGGCCCGCACGGGAAAGCGTGGAGTCGACGTCGTCTTCGACACGGTTGGGGAAGCGACCTGGTCCCAGTCACTCGGCGCGCTCGGCAAGCGGGGCAGGCTGGTGACGTGCGGCGCGACATCGGGGCCGGTGGTACAGACAGATGTGCGGCGGCTGTTCTGGAACCAGTGGGACATCATGGGCTCGACGATGGGAAACGAATCCGAGTTCGACGCGGTGGCGACGGAGTTCTCGGCCGGACGCCTGACTCCGCTCATCGATTCGGTGTTCGACATCGCGCAGGGGCGAAAGGCGTTCGAGCGGCTGCAGAGCGGACAGCAGTTCGGGAAGGTCGTGGTGCGGATCCCCGAATGAGTGTCGCGCCCGGAATGTCGCGAGTGGTCCAATGAGCGACGCTCGCGCGCAGTACACACCCCTGGAGCTGCAGCGGATCCGCGAAGAGTTCGTGACTGGAAGCAACCCGCAGTGTCCGCGATGCCTCGTCGCGATGACAAAGAGGCCGATCGGCGGAGGGTCGTTCGGGCTTGGCTACGCGCGGAAGCGGGACTGGCTCATTTGTCCCAAATGCAGGCGCAGCGCGATCTACGACATCCAGCGCGGGACACGAAACTAGGGCGCGGTAACGAGCGGCGCCCTATCTTTGCTGGAACATGTGGATTCTACTTTCAATCCGTCCGGGTTGGTCGGGCTCCCGACGAGGAAACAGGGTATGCACTCCCTCTTAACGGTGAGGTTCTAGTGGATACGACGATGACGCTCACGTTCAGCGAGAGGCTGCAGGGAAGCCTCGAGCAGCTCTATGGGTATGTGCCCGCGCTATTCGGCGCGCTCGTCATCCTCTTCGCCGGATATCTGCTGGCGCGGTTGCTGGAGAAGGGAACCGACCGGCTGATGCGGCGGATTCATTTCAACCAGATCCTCGAGAAGGGCGGCGTGATGCAGGCGGTCGAGCGATCTGGCTCGCACGTCAACCCGACGCGCGTCGCGGGAAGCCTCGTCTTCTGGTTCGTGATGTTCGCAGTGATGCTGGTCGCCGCGAACGCGCTTGGGCTGCAGTCGCTGGCGAACGTCTTCTCGGAGCTGGTGAGCTACATCCCGAGCGTCATCGCGTCGATCGTGATCATGATCGTCGGGATCGTGCTCGGCGGCTTCGTCGGCGGACTGATCATGGCTTCCGCCGGCGGAATACGCGGCGGGCCGACATTGGCGCGCGCGGGGAAGGGCGGCGTGCTCATGCTCGCCACCTTCATGGCGCTCCAGGAGCTGGGCGTCGCCACCGAGATCGTGACGACAGCGTTTGCGATTCTGTTCGGTGCGATCGCGCTGGCGCTTTCACTCTCCTTCGGACTCGGGAATCGCGAGCTCGCCGGCGAAGTGACGCGCAACTGGTATCGCCGTTACCGGGAAGAGAAGGACGCGATCGAGAGGGACAATCGCGAGATCGACCGTGCGGAAGGCATGTCGACGACCGAGGAATACGTGCGGCCGACTTATTCCACGCCGCGGCGTGATGTGACCCCGCCGCTACCACCGCTACCGAGCGATGCGGTTCCAGACGATGTGGCGAGAGTCTCCGCACCCGACGACCTGATTCCCACGAGTGACTGAGCCGGCTCGGCCAGAAAGTCGAGGCCAGCTCCTCCCCGCGCTGCCGCTCGTCCTCGCCGTCATCGCGTGTGCACCAACCGTCCGGCTCGACCGGCCGGCGGCCACGCAGACTGAAATCACTGTCGCCGACGTTCGGTCGCGCATCTACCGCATCGCGGACGATTCGATGCGCGGGCGCGAAGCGGGGGAAGCCGGCAACGTCCAGATGACGCGATATCTCGCGGGCGAGCTCGCTCGCATGGGACTCGAGCCGGCGGGCGACAACGGAACGTTTTTCCAGACGATTCCGATGGTTCGTCGCCGGCCGGATTCGACGTCGTGGCTGACCGTCAACGACGAGAAGCTTGCCGTCTTCACCGATTTCGCGCCGCTTCGTCCAACTTCATCGCTCCGAGCGGGATTACTTCTCTCCGCGACGGGAGCCGGCACCGTGTACGGGGGCCGCGCGGGCGACACGACGATCTCGCTTCAACCGGATCAGGTCGCCGGGAAGATCGTCGTGCTCGATGCGCCACTCGGAGCAGATGGAAAGCCGACTCCCG
>JBGTEZ010000162.1:0-5075 GCA_041747535.1 Gemmatimonadaceae bacterium | reverse complement strand
GGACTCGAGGACGTGACATCCGGCACGATCAGGATCGACGATCGCGACGTGACTCCGCTAGCTCCGAGAGAACGCGACGTCGCGATGGTGTTCCAGGACTACGGCCTCTACCCACACATGACCGTCCGCGAGAACCTCTCGCTCGGCCTCCGTCTCAGAAAAATTGAGCGGGCTGAAATCGAGCGCCGCGTCACATGGGCAGCGGGAATGCTCGGCCTCGCCCCGCTGCTCGACCGAAAGCCGAAACAGCTCTCGGGAGGCCAGCGCCAGCGCGTCGCGATGGGCCGCGCAATGGTGCGTGAGCCCAAGGTTTTCTTATTCGATGAACCCCTGTCGAATCTCGACGCCGGCCTCCGCGCCCAGATGCGCATCGAGATCGGCGGTCTCCAGCGCCGGCTCAAGACCACGACCATCTACGTCACTCACGACCAGGTCGAGGCGATGACACTCGGCGACCGCATCGTCGTTCTCGCCGATGGACGGATCCAGCAGGTCGGCCGCCCGATCGATCTCTATCGCGCCCCGGTCAACCGCTTCGTTGCCGGTTTCATCGGCACGCCGACCATGAATTTCGTGGACGGTGCGTTGCTCGAGGATGATGGTCGCCCTTTTTTCGGAGCGACTGGGATCCGAATCGCTCTGCCCCGTGAGAAAGCGACGAAGCAAAAACGCGGGGAGCCGTTGACGCTTGGAATTCGCCCGGAAGATCTGCGCGTCGAACCTGCCGACGTTTCATCCGGCAAAGCTCTGCGGTCAGATGCGCTGGTTGGCGTAGTTGTGCTGGTCGAGCGCCTGGGCGGCACGAGTCACGTTCATTTCGACGTGGAGGGCGGCACCGGTCGCATGATGGCGTCTGTCTCCAACGAGCGCGTGCCCGAGGTCGGGGATCGCATCAGCGTCACGGCGCCGACCGATCAAGTGCACCTGTTCGCCGCGGACGGAGTCGCAGTAACTGATAACCACTGACTACTGAACAACTCACGACTGTCCACTCACGACTTGCTTCCAGCATGATTACGTGATCAAGCCGTCCCTAACGCAGGATCTCCGCTTCGAGAGTCGAGATTCTCTTCGTTCCGGGATACGGCTTGTCTCCCTTGATAGCCTGCCAGAGAATCCGGTTGAACAGATCCTCGTTCGCCTCGTCCTCGGCGTCGAGCGCGAGATGCTTCGACGCTTCCGCCAGCGCTCCGGTCTTGGGATTCAGCTCCGTCAATGACACTGCCGGCGTGAGCGCTGAATACGGCCTCAGATCGGGGTTCTTCTCCCAGATCTCCCTCAGCGGCCGGCCGTAGTGGTCGAACTGCGACAGACGCCCCAGCCCAAGGATGTCTTCGATGGTAGCCAGCACGTCGGTCGTGTTCGCAAAACGGTGGAACACCCGCCCACCGTTGTACGGAGAGATCACCAGCAGGACCGAGCGGTGCGAGTCGACATGGTCCGGTCCATCCTGCGCGTCGTCCTCCAGCACGAAAATGACGGTGTTCTTCCAGAACGGACTCTTCGACACCGCCTCCACCATCCGGCCCAGCGCGAGATCGTTGTCCGCCATGTGTGCGCGCGGTGTCGGCTTGCCCGCGCTCGCCCCCTGTGTGTGGTCGTTGGGCAGGCGAACGATTTGAAACGCCGGCAATTTCCCCGTCTTCACGAAGGTCTCGAACTCGGTCAGCCATACATCCACCCGTCGCTGATCGGGGATGTCCATGTCATAGCCCGGGAACTCGGTGTTGGTGTGCCTGACCAGCGCGGCCTTCGTTCCCGCATACCTCCTCACCCGCGCTCCAGGCGGGCCGGAATCGATCTCGGTCACGTACGCCCCATAGTTCCGGTAAGTGATCCCCGCCCGTTCCGCGAGGTTCCACAGATATCCGTTCGCGGCCTCGGCGACATCATCCTCGGGTACAACGTCACGATTGGTCCCCTCGAAATCGTAGGACCGTCCGCGCGATGAATAGTTGGACGGCGTCGTCTTGGCGATGTAGTCCGTCACGTATGCAGCCGTGGACCAGTTGTGGCCATCGGCGCTCACTTCCGCGTTCACGAAGAACCGGTCGAAGATCCCGAATCGCTCCGCCAGAGCGTGATGATTGGGCGAGACCGACCTTGGAAAAAACACCAGCGAGCTGTCTCCGTCTCCCTGAGGGAGATCGCCCAGGATCTGGTCGTAGGTGCGGTTCTCCTTGATGACGTAGATCACGTGCTCGAACGGCGGATAGCTCGCCTTGCGTTGCGACGTGTTCCAGCCATTGGCGGTGGCAACCCGCCGCGAATAGGCAGCAAGCCCGGGCGCGTCCGTCGCCGCAGCGGAGAGGACTGTCAATGTTCCGTTGAGCTGTCCGAGCGTGTAATCGCCGGGCTTGATCGGGATGGATTGCCCAGGGTGCCTGAGGCCGGGGTTCGGACGCGTCCCACGGCCTTTGGCGTTGAGCACGAAAAGGTCGGCGCCGTCCGCGATGACCGCGGAGGGATACCAGCCAACCGGAATTCTGCCAATGAGCGCATCGTTTCCCACTGACGACGGAACATCGGCGGTCGTGGCCGAGAGATCGAAGACCCCGATCGCGTTGTTATCGGCTTCCGCTACGAACAAGCGCTTACCGTCAGCGGATAGTCCTACGCCATTGGGCGTGCTCCCCTCGCCTGTCCCGGCGGGATTCTCGTCGCTGAGCGTCGCGATCACACCGCGGGACCGTGTATCCATGACGTGGATGCGATCGGTGCTGGCCGACGCGATGAACAGGCGCGTTCCGCTCGAGTTCAGGGTAAGGGCGGAGGGATGCCGCCCGACTCTGACTTTGGCTCCCTCGCTCAGCATCCCGCCGGCTCGCGGCGAAAAGATCGAGACCGTCCAATCGCCCCAGGCCGATACGTAGACCGTGCCGTCAGAGGCAACAGCGACGCCGTACGGATACCTGTCGGTTCCCAGCCTCTGGATCACGCGTCTCGACTCAAGATCGACGACGGCGAGAGAGTCGCCGAGATTCTCCGCTACGTAGAGTGTCTTCCCATCGGGTGACACTCCGATGCCGGCCGGGTAGCGTCGTCCATCGCTTCCGCGAGGCTTCGGTGACAGGCGGATCGTGTCGGCGAACGTCGCGCTCCGCTCCTTCCAGTCGTAGCGATATATGGCGTCTTCGTTGCCGCCCGAGACATAGAGCGAACGTCCATCGGGGGCGAACGCCAGCCCTAAGAAAACCGCCGGCAGGGACAGGGTCTGCGTTACGCGGCCGGTGCTCTTCTCGACGGTCTGGATTCCCTGCGTTCCCCACCCATTGAGCAGAACTACAATCCGATCCTTCTCCGGCGAGAGCACCATCGCCAGCGGAAAGGATCCGAGATCGTGAGAGGTTCCCGCGGGGTCGAGCCGCGCGCCGGTGGGCAACCTCCCTTCAGACAGTGCGTCCGCCGCCAGTCCCTGATTCTGCTGCGAAGACGGAGAAGTGCAGGCTCCGCTCAGGATCGCTGCCGAGAGAATCCATGTCGCGCGATTCATGACGCCAAATTGGCAATCATTGGACGAACCTTCCAGGGCCGTCGCGTATCACCTCGGGATCGATTGCACCCGTCGGATACATTTTCGCGTTGAGCGCGCCGATTTACCCAGTACTGACTCGACAGCATCTTTGTGATCTCCCGCCTGAAATTCCGGTGCGCGGACGCGTCGCTGGAGGGTCTAACTCCAATGGCCACCGTAGTGACGAGAACGTGACTCACGAAAGGCACTCGCGTGACCTGCGAGCGTTGACACACCCGCCGGTCACCCATAGGTTGCATTGCAGATGAACGCAGCGCGCGCTACGCGCTGAAACAATTTCAGACGACACTGTGAACCTCTTCGCACATTTCCCGACGAACGTTATGACCGAGATTCGCCTCAATGGCGGATGCTCGGGGCGTAGCGCGCGGAGGCGACGAGGTTAAAGTGTATACCAACGCCGTCAACACTCGCCCCCGCCTCCCATTGGATGCGGGGGCGTTGTCTTTTACAACACCGCGGCTTTCGCGCGCGACAGATCGTCGCGCGCGCCAGCGGCCAACTGGAGGATCGATGAGGAAGCATTACCTGTTAGTGAGCGACTTCGACCAGACGCTGAGCTTCAACGACTCGGGCGTTGCCCTGAGCGAGATGATCGGCATCGCCGGATTTCACGAGAAGGTGAAAGCTCTGGCGCGGCTCAACCTGGTACAGGCGGGAGCCGAGCTCACCTACCTCCTCAGGCACGATCCCGAATTCCGCGGTGTGCGCCAGGCCGATCTGATCGAGGTGGGCAAGCGCATTCGCCTCAAGCGGAACATCGCGCTGCTCGCCGATTTCCTGAAGGACGGGATCGATGGGTTCCGCTTCGACTTCTATGTCGTCTCAGCCGCGCCCTGGCTGGTGGTGAACTCCGCGCTCGATGGAATCGTCCCGCCAGAGCACATCCTCGGCGCGCACTTCGGGTTCGACGAGGAGACCGGTGAGATCAAGTCGATCGAGCAAGTCCCGGCCGGATACGGCAAGGTCGCCGCGGTCGACTACCTCCGACTTCGACTCGGCGTTCCCACCGATCGGGTGGTGTACGTCGGTGATGGAAGCTCCGATATCCACGTAATGCTGCACGTGAATCGCGGGGATGGTCTCACCATCGCGGCGTCTGAAGCGCGGCACATCGCGCAGATCGCTCGGCGCACAGTCATCAGCGACGACGCGCTGAGCGTCCTGATTCCGGTGCTGGAAGAGATCGGCGGCTACGATCCCAGCCAGATCAGACTCGTGTTCGAGGAACAGGGCCTGCTGATTCAGGAGTGGGACCGGGTGCGCACGGACTGGCTCACGATCCGGGATGGATCCGCGATCGCGGGGGCGGCATGAGCGCGTACCTCGGGTACGTCGCTGGCGTTCTCACCGTCAGCTCGTTTCTGCCGCAGGTCCTCCGATCCTGGCGCACGCGCCAGACCCGCGACCTCTCACTCGGCATGTTCACGCTGCTGACGACTGCCAGCGCGCTGTGGATTGTCTACGGGGTCGTGACATCCGACTGGCCGGTGATACTCACCAATAGCGCGATGGTAGCGATGAATGGAGCGATTGCGGT
>JBGTEZ010000161.1:0-6929 GCA_041747535.1 Gemmatimonadaceae bacterium | reverse complement strand
GATTCCCGGCGGTTGGGCGCCCGACAAGCTGCGGCGGCATGCATCCGTAACCGGTCTCGTTCGGGAGATGGACGCAGCGCGCAAGACGATCGGAATCATCTGTCACGGTGGTCTCGTCGCGATCTCGGCCGGTATCGTTTCCGGCCGGCGAGCGACGGGATCCCTCGGCATCAAGGACGATCTCGTAAACGCCGGAGCGCAGTGGGTTGATGAGCCCGCCTTTCGCGACGGGAATCTCGTCTGGGGGCGCATTGTGGCTGACATCCCGCCATTTTGTCGGGAGCTGGTCGCGGCGCTGACAGACACGACCGACACGAAGGGAGTGAGTGATACCTCTTGACTGATGCCGCAACGCCCGACGCGTCAATAGCGCCGCCGGTGCTGGCGGCGGAGGTGGCCGGCAAGCCCAGGTACGATCGTTCCATCGTCGAAGGGCCTCTCGCACGCGCGGTGTGGAACATCGCGTGGCCGAGCATGTTGACGAACATCATCGGGGGGCTGCAGGGGATTGTTGACCACGTCCTCGTCGGCCACCTGGTTGGATTTGCCGGGAATGCGGCGATCGGCGTGGCCTGGCAGATCGTCATCATCGTCATCGTCTTCATCACATCGCTGTTCACGGGGATGAGCGTGCTCGTTGCGCGTTTCGCGGGCGCGGGCGACGAGGACAAGGTCAATCGCGTCGTCTATCAGGCATTTCTCACCGCCATTGGCCTGGCATTCCTGGTGATGGCGCCGCTTGGCTACGTGTTGTCGCCGTGGCTGCTCGACTTCGTCAATGCGGAGCCGGTAGTGAAGGCGGAAGCGCTACCCTTCATCCGGATCATGTTCCTCTTCAGCGGCGGCATGCTCATCTTCTTCATGTTGAGCGGCGCGCTCAGATCGGCCGGGGACGCGCGCACTCCGATGGTGCTCGGAATCGTGATGACAGTGCTCAATCTGGTGCTGAACATCGTATTCATCCGCGGGCTCGGGCCGATCCCCGCGTACGGCACCGCTGGAGCGGCAATCGGGACGGTGCTGGCGTCGGGGCTCGTGTCCTTCTACGCGATGGTGAAGCTGTGGAGAGGCGGCTGGGTGGTGTCGTTCCCGCGTGGTCTCGGCGGTCCGGACTGGGGCATCATCCGCTCGCTCTTCCGATTCGGATTGCCGACCGGCATCCAGGGAATCGCGATGAACATCGGCGGGCTGTTCATGATGGCGTTCATCGGCTCGCTCGCCCAGAGCGCGGCGGCCCAGGCGGCGTTCGCGGTGTCGTACACGCAGCTGTTCTCGCTGATAACGTGGACGGCGATCGGACTGATGGGCTCGGCGGCGGCGGTGGCGGGGCAGAATCTCGGCGCCGGTCATCCGGATCGAGCCGAACAGGCGGTGCACATTGCGGCAAGATTCGGCCTGATCGGCGCGGCGTTCATCGGCGCGTTCTTCCTTTTCTTCCCGCGCCAGCTGCTCGCGATGTTCGGGATGAACGAGCCGGTGGTGGTCGAGATCGGAACGCAGCTGCTGCGGGTGCTGAGCCTGTCGGGCCTGTTCATCGCCGTCGCGCTCACTTACACCGGCGGGCTCCAGGGGACGGGTGACACCAGGAGCCCGCTTTACATCTCTGTCGTCTCGCAGGTGATCATCCCGCTCGGGATTTGCTTCGTGATTCAGCGGCTGGGGACGCTCCAGCCGCTGCACATCTGGGTGGCGATTCTCGTCGGGCATGCGGCGCGCTGCGCGCTCAGCGTGCTTCGGTTCAATCAGGGCAAGTGGCGCGGAATTGCAGTGGACATCGGCACAGGCGCGAGAACGTGATCAGCTAGGTACCGGCGGCGAAGCAGTAGAGCAGCCCCGCGCCGCCCGTGGAAACGAGGTTCGCCTGACCGCATCCACGCGACGGGTGCGCCATGTTCCACGACGAGTTGCCGCCGCCGGTGCGGTCGTGATGCCCGACGATGGCGCTCCCCGTCGCCAGATTGCTCGTCCAGTTGTTGCAATTCCAGTCGGCCGTCCCCGGATACGCGCGGCCGAGCCAGTCGGAGCCGGTGAGGATGTCGTGCACGTTGGGCGTATCCCCGGCGCCGCTCACCGGTTGCCCTTTCTCGTTCAACGCGTTGAGCTTGTTGATCTGATTGCGATCGCGAATGATGTCGCCGTGAAGATCGGCGACATTGGCGGCGATCAGCGCGCCCCGTTGATTGTGCCACGGTCCCGCGCCGATGCGATCCCGCGCGTGAATCGGCTTGCCGTCGGCCGCGGTGCCGCTGAGATAGGCGCGCCACGCTCGACCGGCAGGCAGCTCGGCGCCGGCGGCCGCGGCAAGACGTCCACAGTGCTCGTCGGCGCCCGACAAACCTCCGAGATTTGCCCCGTCTCCCTTGCCGACGCTGGTGATGAAGAACGTCATCGGCGCCGCCGGTCGTGCAGCTGCCGGCGGGTTCTGGGCCAATACCGCGCTGGGAATCACGAGTACCACGGCCAGCGACGACACGACATGTTTCAATGCGGGCATGATCAGCTCCGATCGAGGATGGGTGGGACTAGTCTCACCAACCTTTCGCCTTTAGACAAGAGCGGCTGGCGAATCCCCAAGCGCGCGGCAAGAACCCATATATCCCCAATCACCTGCACGCTCTCTACTTTCCCGTCATGCCGAACGCCGTCACCCGCGCCCTCAGAACTCACGTCTCCATTCTCGGCGGAACGCTCGCGGTGTTCTGGGCTGTGTTCGTCGTGAACCTCGCTCTGGGCGGCGCGCTCCTCGGGCTCGGCGTCATTCCGCGCACGGTGATTGGTCTGCGCGGGATTCTGTTCGCGCCGTTCCTTCACGCCAACCTCGATCACATCGTCGCCAACAGCATCCCATTCCTGGTGCTCGGCTGGATGGTCATGCTCCGTGACGAGAGACATTTCATCCCGGTCACGCTGGCGGGAATGTTCGGCTCGGCGCTCGTCGCGTGGCTGCTCGGCGCCCCGGGCTCGGTGCACATTGGCGCCAGCGGCGTCATCTTCGGATATCTCGGATTTCTGATACTGAGCGGCTGGTATACGCGCAGCTTCGGCAGCATAGTACTGAGCGCGGTCGTCACACTGTTGTGGGGAGGTCTCGTCCTCGGAATGATGCCCGGCGCGCCGGGCATCAGCTGGCAGGCCCACACGGGCGGATTCATCGGCGGCGTTCTCGCCGCGCGCGCGTACCGGGTGGGCTCTGGAAAAGTTCTTAGAGCCTGGAAGGCTCCTTAGGAGAGGAGGCTATATGTACCATGAGGGTAGCCGCAAGCTTCAGGATCGATTCGACACCCGCCGCCTCGCCGACCGGCTGGAGGAGGTCAAGGTCCATGACGTCTTTACTCCGGCGGATCGCGAACTGATCGAGCGTCTCGACATGTTCTTCATCGCGACCGCCGACGAATCCGGCCAGCCGACGTGCTCGTACAAGGGCGGCGATCCGGGATTCGTGCGAGTCGTCGATGACAGGACGGTGGCGTTTCCGAATTACGACGGCAACGGCATGTACCTGTCGATGGGAAATCTCCAGGTGAATCACGCCGTCGGTCTGCTCTTCATCGATTTCGAGCGGCAGCGTCGCATGCGAATTGACGGAACGGCGACGGTGCGTCAGGACGACGAGCTGCTCGCGTCGTATCCCGAAGCGCAGTTCGTCGTGCGCGTGGAGGCCCGGCGGATTTATCCGAACTGTCCGCGCTATATCCACCACCATGCTCTTGTAGAGCGATCGAAGTTCGTGCCTCACGCCCGGCAGACGACCCCGATTCCGCCATGGAAGCAGTCCGACTGGGCGGTGGACGTTCTTCCCGCCAACGACCCGGCTCGGCCGGGAAATCAGTGAGGCCGCGCATGAGTGGACTCGGTATTGCGGCAGTCAGCCCGATGGATGTTCACGCCGCCAGGAAAAACTTCCACCCGATCGTAACGATGACTCGCTCTTCTTTCTCCGCCTCCCGCCTGGGCCATGTATTCACAGTCGTTCTCGCCGCCACTGTAGGTGCGTGCAGCTCCGGCCAGCCCGCGAATGGCGCTCTGCCCGAGACCACGGCTGTCGCCGGTGGGAATACGAGCGCGACTGCCTGCACACCCCTCGAGACCCGCTCTCCCAACGCGTCCGATCAGCGACCCGCACGCGCCGGGCAGACGCGCACCTGCGGCGTTACCTCGAACGTCGCTTTCGATGTGACCGTCGTCACGAAGGGACTCGAGAGTCCGTGGGCGGTGGAGCCCCTCCCCGGAGGTGATCTCCTCGTCACCGAGAAGGCCGGCCGCCTGCGCATCGTTTCCGCCTCGGGAACCATTGGCCAGCCGATCGCGGGATTGCCGGAGGTCGATTCACGCGGACAGGGCGGGCTCCTCGATGTCGCCCTGAGCCCGACTTTCGATACCGACCGGACGATCTACTGGAGTTTTTCCGAGACGCGACCCGGAGATGGCGGAAACGGAACCAGCATCGCTCGTGGAGTTCTGTCGGCAGATCGCGCTCGCATCGATCAGGTGCAAGTGATCTTCCGCGTGCTTCCCGCCTACAACGGGACCATGCACTACGGCTCCCGGCTCGCCTTCGGCCCTGACGGAATGCTTTACGGCACCTTCGGCGAGCGGTCCGACACTCCGATGCGGCAGTACGCCCAGCGGATGGACAGCCACTTGGGAAAGATCGTCCGCATCAAGACGGACGGAACGGTGCCGGCCGACAATCCTTTCGCCGGTCAGGCTAACGCGAGGCCCGAGATCTGGACCCTCGGCCACCGCAACATTCAGGCGGCCGCGTTCGATTCTCAGGGACGGTTCTGGGGGATCGAGCACGGCACCAGAGGAGGCGACGAGCTCAACCTCATCGAGAAGGGCAAGAACTACGGCTGGCCCACGGTTGCGTACGGCGTGGAATACTCGGGGAGGCCTATCTCGGGCGCGGTCACCGCCCGACCCGGCTTCGAGCAGCCCGTCTACTACTGGGATCCGGTGATCGCGCCCTCGGGCGCGCAGTTCTATTCGGGCGACGCGTTCCCGGCCTGGCGCGGAAACCTGTTCATCGGAAGTCTCAGGGAACAGCGGCTGGTGAGACTCACCCTCGACAATGCGCGTGTAACGGGAGAAGAACATCTGCTCGTCGACCGCAAGCAGCGCGTGCGCGATGTGCGGCAGGGGCCGGATGGATTTCTCTACGTCGTAACGGATCAGAAGGACGGAGAGCTGTGGAGGATTTCTCCGCGACGCTGACCGGCGATATTGTTTCTGTTATGACTCCCGCGCTCACACTGGACCGGCATCGGGCCGCTCTCGCCAGCTGTCAACGCTGCCGGCTGGGCAACGGAATCCGGCCCGTGATCTCCGGCGCTGTCGATGCGCGAATCATGCTGATCGGCCAGGCACCGGGAAAGGTCGAATCGGACGGTGGCGTGCCCTTCTCCGGCCGCGCCGGAAGAACGCTGTTTCGCTGGCTCGCGCGAGCGGGAATCGATGAAGCGACCGCGCGCGAGAGGATCTACATCTCCGCCATCACGCGCTGTTATCCGGGCGCGCATCCGAGCGGCAGAGGGGACCGCGTTCCGACTCGCGACGAGCAGGCGGGCTGCGCGGACTGGTTGGAGAATGAGCTGAAAATCATTCGGCCGGAGCTGCTGATTCCGGTCGGCCGGCTCGCGATCGAGAAGTTTCTTCCTCCGCTCCCGCTGTCGTCCCTCATCGGCACGAAACGCATCGTCGAGCACGCAGGCGGAAAGTCTCTGGTAATTCCACTCCCGCATCCGTCCGGCGCGAGCAGCTGGATTCATGAGGACGGGCACCAGCAGCTGGTGGACAGGGCGATCGAGCTCATTGGCAGAGAGTTGCGCGAACTCGAAGGACTGCAACTGAACACGAGGTCCGCTCTTCGCTGATCGCTCTTCGCTTTCCGCTGCAGACCGTCGGGACGTTACGAAGACAAAGAGGGGAAACTGGTGCTGGTACCAGAATGCGATAGGGACATCCCGACGGCAGTGAAGCCAAGAGCGATCAGCGAATAGCGAACAGCGGACCTCGTGTTCAGTTGCACTTGATTTCACCTGTAGCTTGACCGTAAACGTAGCAACGAGGCCGTCATCGAAGGCTGAATCTCCCAATCCGAAACGGCGCGAGATCGAACTTCGTCTTCCCATCGATCAAGAGCTCCGCCTGCAGCTCGCCAATCGCGCTCGCGAACTTGAACCCGTGCCCGGAGCACGGACTGGAGATGAGCACCTGCGGATAAAGCGGGTGGAAGTCGATGATGAAATCGTGATCGGGCGTGTTGGTGAAGAGGCACGTGCCACTCTCGCGGACGGGCGCGGTGGCGAGCGCGGGCAGTACCGGTCCGAGCGCGTCACGCAGCGAGCTGAGATCGCGGTCATCCGTCGTTCGCCGGATATCCTCAGGTCCATCGCTGATTTCCCCGCCGTGCATAACTGATGCTTTCACCCCGCGCGCGAGCCGGGGAAATCCGTAGCAGATGTTGCCGGGCTTGTATTCGTACGCGTAGATAGGAAATCCCGGCGAATCGTACATGGCGGCGTCCATCGGCGGATCGAGCCAGAACACTGCCTGTCGCTCAACACTCAGCCGCAGATCGAGGCCAGGCAGGAGATTGCTCATCCACGGTCCGGTAGCAATCACGAGGTGATCCGCGAAGTAGGTGCCGGCGTGGGTCTTCACTCGCACACCGTCGCCTTCGACAGACCATTCGATCGCCGGCTCCTCGAAGCTCGCCTCGGCACCCGCCGCGAGAGCGAGACTGAGGTGCGCATCGTTGCAGGCCTCGGGCTCGAGGTACCCAGCTCGCGGATCGAGCACGGACACGAGATGGTCGGCCATCTCGAAAGCCGGGAATCGCGCGCGCGTCGCGGCCGTGTCGAGCACCTCGTGCGGCAATCCATGCTCGGCCGCGCTCCTGAGCGTGCCCGTCACTACTGACCCATCGC
>JBGTEZ010000160.1:0-6702 GCA_041747535.1 Gemmatimonadaceae bacterium | reverse complement strand
TGGCTCCACCACGGAGCGAGATCCTTGTAGCGTATCGGCCAGTCTACGCCGAACCCGTCCTTGGCATTTGCCTCGAAGTCGAGGTCGCTCCAGCGGTACACGCAGCGGCCCCACATGATTGATCTGCCACCGACCTGTCGTCCGCGTATCCAGTAGAACGGCTTGTCGTCCGGAAACGAATAAGGGTTCTCGAGGTCGTTGACGAAAAACTTGGACGACCACTCGTCACACGCACCCGTGCGTTTCTGGATCGGCTGCGTGCGCTCGGTATGCTTGCGATCGCGCATTCCCCGAAAGCGCATTTCGTGCGGCCGCACGTGCTCGACGTAGTCGACGGCTGGATCGATCGGGCGCCCCGCCTCGAGGACGATCGTGCGGAGCCCTTGCTCGGTCAGCTCCTTTGCCGCCCAGCCGCCCGAGATTCCCGATCCGACGACGATCGCATCGTAGCTCTCTGGAGCCATCGTCAGACCCCGGGAGTGAATGGCACGTTGCCCTGATATCCATTGAAGAACACCTGCGGCTTCAGGATCTCCTGCTCGACGCGCTTGGATGTGAAGTACCCGTATACCGTGAGAGCCTTGATCCGCGCGAAGGCGAGACCCGCCCCGGCTGTGCCACTTGCCCTGTCGAGAATCGTGAGAAGCTCGACTTTCTGTGCCGCCGCCAGACCCACGAAGCGGGACGAGCCAACGGACGCCGACCGCGCATCGATGTCGCTGAGACCGCTGAGAAACGCCGCTCGCTCATCGTCGCTCATCCAGTCCGTGAGAATGAGATCGATGAACTCCGGCACCTTCACGCTGGTTGCCCCTGGGGTGTCCGTTTCGGGGATGATCAGCTCGGCGATGTTCGTCACCAATGCCTGCTGGTCGCGGCTCAGGGTTCTGAATTGTCCGCCGCCAACCTGGAGGTGAAGCTCCTCGGCGAGCTTGATCGCGGCTTCGGCATTCCGTGGGATGAATGGCAGCGCGAGTGCAGCCCCAAGGAATTGCACGACTTCCCGTCTTCGCATGTACGCAGACCCTCATTTCAGGACTTCGCGAATCTTACGACTGAGGGCTTCGGATGTGAACGGCTTGTTGAGGAGCGCGATGCCTGGATTGAGGACCCCGTGATGAACGATCGCGTCATCGGTGTATCCCGACATGTAGATGACTTTGAGGGTCGGTCGTCGTTCGACCAGCTCCCGGCTCAGTTGCGGTCCGCTGCCACCGGGCATCACGACGTCGGTCAGGAGAACATCGATGGATGGATTGTCCTCGAACACGCGAAGCGCATCAGCCGCATTCGCCGCGACGAGCACGGTATAGCCCAGTCGCTCCAACAGTCGCCTCGATAGCTCTCGCAGTCCTTCCGCATCCTCGACCACCAGGATGGTCTGGGTTCCGGTGCGCGCGCTGGTCGCGGGAACCGCAACCCCCAGTGCCCCTTCATCGGCATCCACTCTCGGCAGGTACACCTTGAACGACGTGCCCATTCCGACTTCGCTGTAAACGTTGACGGTGCCCCCGATTCGCGTAACGATGCCGTGAACGGTTGCGAGACCAAGCCCCGTTCCTTTACCGACCTCCTTGGTGGTGAAGAACGGCTCGAAGAGGCGGGCTCTCACTTCAGGCGTCATGCCGCTCCCCGTGTCACTGACCGCGAGCATGACGTACCGGCCTGCTTTTACCGAGAAATGTGTCTTCTCGTAGTGCTCGTCGAGATCGACGCACGCAGTCTCGAGCGTCAGTACACCACCGTTCCGCATGGCATCCCGCGCGTTTACCGCGAGGTTCATCACGAGCTGCTCCAACTGGCCGCGATCGGCCTTCACCAGAGCCGGTTCGGGCATGAGCACAAGCTCGATCGTCACGTCCTCGCCGATGAGGCGCCCGAGCATTCCGCGCATCGTTGCCACGATTTCGTTCAGATCGATCAGCGTGAGCTCGATGATCTGCTTGCGGCTGAACGCCAGCAGCTGACGAGTGAGCCCGGCGGCGCTCATGCCGGCCTTCTGTATCTCGGCGATATCCGACTGCCGCGGATCGTCGGCGCCGAAATCCGAGAGTAGCAATTCGCAGTATCCGAGAATGGCCGTCAACAGATTGTTGAAGTCGTGCGCGACGCCGCCGGCAAGTCGTCCGATTGCCTCCATCTTCTGCGCCTGCTGGAACTGCTCCTCCAGGGAATGGCGCTCGGTTATGTCCAGCGAGATGCCGATGCCACGCTTCGGCTCGCCTTGCTCGCCAAGCAGGATACGACCAGCGCCGCTCAGCCGTCTCACCGTTCCATCGTGCCAGACCGCGCGATGGTTCGTCGTGAAATCGGAGCCGAATTTCATTGCCGCCGCCACGGTCTCGAGCGTCGAAGCGCGGTCGTCCGGATGCACCATCGCGACGAACGTCTCGAACTTTCCATCGAAGGCGCCGGGGGCAAACCCGTATTGGCTCGCAATCGTGTCCGACCACTCGAGCACGCCGGTGGTGTAATCCATGTCCCAGATGCCGACGTTGGCGGCCTGGAGCGCAAACCGCATGCGCTCTTCGGCCGTTCTCAAAGCGTCGATCGCGTCGTTCCTCTCAGTGAGGTCGATGCCTGAACTCAAGGTGCTGGTTACCCGCCCTTCGGCGTCCCGCACGAGCGTGTTCCTCCACTCGATCAACCGTATCTCGCCGGACTTGGTCACGATGGGGTTTTCGAAGACACTCGAAACGGGACCAGTCAGGACCTTGTGGAACCTGCCTACGATTTCCTCGCGGATTGCGGCCGGGATGCACGTTTCCATGAAATCGCGACCCAACAGCTCCTCTGCCGTCCATCCGAATACCGAACACGCGTAGCGGTTCACCAGCGTGATCCGCCCCTCGAGATCCAGCGCGAGCAGAATTGCTTCGGCAGTGTCCAGGTATTTCTGTGCACGATCCCGCTCGACGCGCACCGCAAGCTCCGCTTCCTTCCGCGCCGTGATCACGGTGCGGATCGTCATGTACTGCCGCGCCGTTCCATCGCTGTGAAGGAAAGGCACGATGGTCGTATCCACCCAATACTCGTTGCCGGATTTTGCCTTGCTCCTGAGCTCCCCGTGCCACGCGTTGCCCGCCCGGATGGTCTCCCACAAATTCTGAATGAATTCCTTGGAGTGCGACGCGGAGCTGATCTGCAAGTGGTCCTGGCCAATGAGCTCCTTGCGCGAGTACCCCGAGACTTCGCAGAACCTGTCGTTGACGAAGGTGATCCTTCCGCGCGGGTCTGTGACGGCGACCAGCGCGTGCTCGTTGATGGCGTCCAGCAGATCCTTCGCGTCCTTCGCTGAGGCGAGAGCGGCCACGTCCGCTCGCTGACGCTCGGTTTCTCGCACGAGATTGTCGAGGCCAAACGAGATGTCGTCCGCCACCTCGGTGAGGAGCTCGATTTCCTTGTCCTGGAAAAAATGCGGTTCTATCGCATAAACGCTGAGCACACCGGACACCACGCTTTTCTCCCGGAATGGGAAAGCCGCGCAGGACCGGAACTCACGTCCGATGATCGTGCCCCGCCATAGGATCGTTATCGGATCATCGAGCACGTCATTGCACACGTACGGCCGTTCTTCACGAAACGCGGTGCCGGTCGGACTATGCGGTGCGTCAGCTGATGCGACCTGCACCCGCTGCAACGGCAAGTTTTCCAGATCGCCTGCCGCCGCGACGTCGATCAGCTCGTGGGTTGCCGAAGTGTGCCAGCCAATCCGGGCAACGCGCATTCCGCCATGGTCGACGAGAATCCGGCAGACATTCTGGAACAACTCGTTGCGGCTCGGCATTCTCACGATCGCCTGGTTCACCTTGCTGCGGGCGGTATATAGCCGGCTCAGGCGATGGAGCTCGACCTCGTGAGCCTTGCGCAGGGTTATGTCCCGCAACGCGCCGAGAACGGCTGGTTCGCCATCGTAGATGATGGTCCTGGTCTCGATCTGTACATCCCTCGGCGTTCCGTCGAGAGTTACGATTCTCGTCTCAATCGGCGCGACGACTGCTCCAGGTTGGCGGGCTACCTCGATACGGGCCACGGCGGACTGGTGAAAGTCGGGGTGAACGAACTCGAGAGTCGATCTCCCTACGAGGTCGGCCGCACTCGTTGCGCCGAACAGCCGGATGGCGGCTGGGTTGACGTAGAGGAGGGTCCCCTGCCGATAGACAACAAGCGCATCGGGAGACAGCTCGACGAGGGCGCGGTACAAGCCCTCGCTTTCCTGATCGGGCCGGCTCACTTTCGGACGCTCGGAAGCCGTCGTTTCCGACAGGCGAAGAGCATCGATCAAGTGGTTTTCATCTGGGCACTTTCCTGGCGGCCACAGGATGGCAGTCGCGGGTGCATGTTAGAGCATATTTTAGTCCGTCGCGACCGCGGCCGGTGGGGTATTCCCTCATACAGACTGGCAGCTTGCTGTCCGGGCGGTCTCGACCCAAAATCCTCCCAACAAGGAGCGCATATGAAACGCCTGTCCGCAATCGCCGCGGCATCCTTGATGCTGCCGGCGGTTGCCGCTTATTCCCAGCAGCACGCGCATCCGCCGGAAAAACTCGGAATCGTTCACTTCCCGACGTCGTGCAGCCCCAAAGTCGCGCCGCAGTTCGACCGCGCCGTAGCGTGGCTGCACTCGTTCGAGTTCGGCGCTTCGATCAAGGCTTTCAATGAAGTCCTCGCCGCCGACTCTACCTGCGCGATGGCTCACTGGGGGATCGCGCTCAGTCGGTGGACGAATCCGATGGCCGCCGGCAATCGATCCGCCGCTCTGCTCCGCGAGGGGAAACGGTCAGCTGACGACGCGACGCGACTTGGCGCTGGCGCGTCCGATCGTGAGCGTGGCTACATCCAAGCGGTAGGCCAGCTGTACGACGACTTCGAAAAAAAGGATCAGCGAACGCGGGTGCTCGCCTACGAGCGCGCGATGAGCGATCTGGTGGCGCGAAACCCCGGTGACACCGAGGCAATGATTTTCCACGCGCTCTCGCTGTCGGCATCCGCGCTTCCCACGGATAAGACCTACGCGAACCAGCTGAAGGCGGGCAGCATTCTCGAGCCGCTTTGGGAGAAGCAGCCCGACCACCCGGGACTCGCGCACTACATCATCCACACCTACGACTATCCGGCGCTCGCCGACAAGGCGCACGCCGCCGCCAGGCGTTACGCGGGCATCGCTCCCTCCGCGGCCCACGCGCTGCACATGCCGTCACACACGTTCACGCGGGTCGGGATGTGGGAGGAGTCGATCAAGTCCAACAAGCAGTCGCGAGACGTAGCGCTGGGCTCAGGCTCGATCGCTGAAGCATTGCATGCCGCCGACTACGCGATGTACGCCAACCTCCAGCTCGGGAAAGAGGCTGAGGCAAAAGCAATTCTCGACGGACTCCCGGCTCTCGTTGCGCGTTTCAACCCGGCCGCGATCACGGGGGCGGCGCCCGCATCCGCCGGATTCTTCGCGATAGCGGCGATTCCGGCGCGCTGGGTGCTCGAGCGCCGGGCGTGGGCGGAAGCCGCCGCACTCGAGCCCAAGGCTACTGACTATCCGTACACGGACGCGATGACGCATTTCGCGCGGGCACTGGGCGCGTCGCACACCGGCGACCTCGCCAAGGCAAAGGCGTCAATCGATTCGCTGGCTTCGATTCAACAGCGATTGACGGCGAAAGGCGAGGGGTACTGGGCGGAGCAGGTGGCCATCCAGCATCTCACTGCCCAGGCGTGGGTCGATCTCGCCGAAAAACGTGATGCCCAAGCCCTGACGCGGATGCGTGAGGCCGTCACCCGCGAGGACGCGACCGAGAAGAGCGCGGTGACGCCCGGACCCCTGGCGCCCGCGCGAGAGCTTCTCGGCGATATGCTGATGGAGCTCAAGCGGCCGGCCGAGGCAAAGGCCGAGTATCGCGCTACGCTGAAGAAGGAGCCGAACCGCCGTCACTCCGTCCGCCGTGCCGGCGCCGCATAGAGCACCTGGTCAAACCACCAAAAGGAGCAACGCATGAGAACCCGCGCACTCACCTTTCTTCTCTCACTCGCCCTCGCGACGTCCGCGTCCGCCCAGGGCCTGATGGGTGAGATGCACAAGGACGTCAACGACGTTCAGAAGAAGTTCATCGATCTCGCGAAAGCGATCCCCGAGGCGAGCTACTCGTGGCGCCCCACCGGCGCTCGCTCGATTGGCGAAGTTCTCCTCCACGTCGCGTCGGACAACTACCTGATCCCGGTGATGATGGGCAAAGCGATCCCCGCCTCGGTTGCAATCAGCCCAACCGACATGAAGACGCTGGATACGTACGAAAAGCGCAAGCTGACGCGCGACCAGATCGTCGCCGAGCTCGACGCGTCGTTCAGGCACCTGCATGAAGCGATGGGTCTGACGACCGACGCGAATCTAACCGAGAACATCAAGTTCTTCGGGCAGGACTGGAGCCGGCAGAAGGCGATGCTGCTCACCGTCACGCACCTGCACGAGCACCTCGGTCAGATGATCGCGTACGCGCGCAGCAATAGCATCGCACCGCCCTGGACGCGGTAAGAGCCGGAGCCGAGCCTTGGATACTCGGAGGCCAGGTCGAATGCGGAGAGAGCATCGGTGCCCGACTGAGCTGCTTTTCGAGTCTTGAGTTTACCGTTTTTGGGTTCACCGTTCTTGCGTTTTTACGACTGCGTGTTGCGTGCGGTGACGCAATGACGGATAACACAACGACGGCAGAC
>JBGTEZ010000159.1:0-1611 GCA_041747535.1 Gemmatimonadaceae bacterium | reverse complement strand
GGCATGAGCGAGGCCAATGACGATATCGGCATGCTCGCGGGCTATCTCGTCGCATCGATCCCGTTCCTCGCGGGCGGGATTGCCAAAGGCGCGATGGCGATCTCGAGCCACGCGACGAGCTATCTCAACCCATCGCAGAATGCGGCCGAGGAGGCCGCCCGCGAGGCGTCGACCGGAAATATCGGCGTCGGCAACGCCAGCTTCGACAACCAGACGATCCAGACGCGCCAGCATGACCAGTGGAACCAGGCGCCGAGCTTCACCTATGGCGCGGCGCAGACCCGCTCGTTCAACGACACCGGCACGCTCGCGACGAGCTTCGCCGCCAACGACATCCTCGACGTTCCCGTCTCCAAGTTGCCATTCAGCCCGCAGGTGACGCAGTCGGTGGCAACGGAAGCGTCGCGCGTGGCGAGCGAGACCCGTACCCGTGGCGAGACGCTGTCAAACCAGGCGTCCGATAGCGTCAGCAACGCTGTCAGCCGGTTCAATGAATTCCGGCAAGCGGTAAGCACCGATCAGTCGGTCGCCAACAGCTATGGCACGGAGGACCGCTCGAACATCACCAGCAGCTTCAACGAAGTCGATCAGGCATCGCGTATGCTGCAGAGCCGGTTCGGCTTGCGCGCGGAGGTGGCGGACTCGATCGCGGTCGAGAAATTCTTGAGCGGCTCGGCCGGAATCGATGGCGGTCTCGGCGCCAATCTCGGAGTTGCAAAGATTGGTGCGTCTGCGAGCGCCAGAGGTGGCGCCTCGAAGCGTTGGACCGACAGTGACGTCGCATCTGTTTCACGCGATGGATCACGCATTCAGGATGCCCTGGAAAGCTGGTCGTCAAATCGTGGTTGGTCCGAAAATCGCGACGCATTCGATCGGTCAGTCGCGACGAGTTCTCGTTCAGACGTGTCCAGCAGTGCTTCCGGGATCAGCTCGAGCGTTACGGAAGCGCAAAGTTTCAGCCGTGAGGCTCGGCGCTTCTATGAAGAGGCGGATCGTCTCGAAACGCGGTGGTCGGCGCGGGATGATGAGGGCGTCAGCGGATCTCTTAATACCAGCGACGCTTTCCTTGCATTTGCGCGCAATGAGATCGCGAGCACGCCTCTCGTTTATCATGACTTTGATCCGGCTAATGCCACTCATTGGCATAGCGGGGATCCTCAGATCGCGCTCGAACGCGACCTGTTGATATCGAAGTACGTCGAGCAAGTCGGAGCGGACATGCAGGCTGAAATCGAGGAGCATCTGGCGGCTCCTGATGCGAGTGGGTTAGATCGACCAGCGGTGTCGAGCGGTCAGGATGTTCGCTCAAGTGGCGCCGCCGCGGCGGGATCCGTGCCGGCGCTGGGCGGTACTGCTGAAGATGGAGCGTTGCTGGTTCGCGCGGATGCAATTCGAGGTGAGGTCTCCGACAATCAAGCGAGAGGAGCTGGTATCGTCGAGCAAAAGCGACGGATTGGAGACGCGGATACCGTGGGCGCGGCTGCCGGCCCAACAGATGAAGGTGCAGAACACGCGCGTGAGTGGAGCAAATCAGTGCCGCTGTCGCCGCTCAAGCGTGATTGAATTACTGCGAGAGCAGATAAACCCAGACCGCGGCAATGATACCAAACC
>JBGTEZ010000158.1:0-2306 GCA_041747535.1 Gemmatimonadaceae bacterium | reverse complement strand
CCGGGCGCGATCGACCTCGTCGTGACCGACATGTTCATGCCCGGGATGATGGGGCCGGAGATGGTTCGAAGGCTCCTCGCGATTCGGCCCGGCATCCGCGCGTTGTTCATGTCCGGTTACGCTGACACGGACTCCACTTCGGGGGTTCCAAGCGGCGCCAATTTCCTCGGCAAGCCCTTCTCGAGCGGGGAGCTGGGGAAGGCGGTTAAGGTCGCCCTGGCCAGCGGGTCGCTCTCCTAGCAGAACTCAGGCGCCGCACACGCCCGCGCCGCTCCTTTGCAGCGTTGCGCTACAGCGTTACGCCGGCCTTTGCGAGGAGCTGCGTCAACCCTTCGAGCGGCAACGCTCCCGACTGGCGCACCACTTCCGTCCCATTCTGAAACACGATCACCGTCGGAATTCCGCGGATATTGAATCCGCCCGCGGTTTTGGACGAATGATCGGTGTTGAGCTTGGCGACCAGCGCCTTTCCTCGCGCGTTCGCCGCAAGGGCGTCAACCGCGGGCGCCATCATGCGGCAGGGGCCACACCAGTCCGCATAGAAGTCAACGAAGACGGGAACATCGCTCTCCTTCAGCGTCCGCGAGAAGGTCTCGTCGGTGAGCGTTACGGGGCGCTCCAGCAGAATCGGCTTCGCGCATTTCCCGCATTTCGGCCCGTCCGCAACCTTTTCGGAGTCGATTCGATTCCAGGCCTCGCAGAACTGGCATCTGACGGTAATCGCACGGACAGTCGTGGCTTCTGACGGCATCGGGCTCCTCTTGAAAGGGCGGCAAGTCCTACCGCTACTCTTGCAATTTTCGCCGCAGGCAGGGGTTTTTGCCCCCGTTCCGGGAAAGTCGTGGAACTTTCATCAGATCCCACCGGCTGAGCCGCCATTCGACCAGTTAGGCCCAGCCAGGCGCGACTAACTCTGCAAGAGTGCAGAAATCGGGTGTGACTCAGCAGTAACGAATTCGTCCATCTCCTATATAGAAGTATTTGATCACGCCGAGCCTGTGGATCGCTACCACGTGGCCCTGGACGGAGGCAGTAATGGGTATGCGCAACGCACGAAATCGCCGTAACCTGAGCCGACGCGGATTCACGCTGATCGAGCTCATCATGGTTGTGTCCATCATCGGTGTCCTGGCCGGAATCGCCGGCCCGAGGATGTCCATCATCGTGCGCCATAACCGCGCCAATCGGGCAGCTACTGTAATCGCCGCAGACATGCAGAACGCCTTTGCGGTCGCGGCGCGTCAGCGCTCCCCGGTGCGGATTTCGGCCGACGCCTCCACCAAGAGCTACCAGTTCGTCGATCGCAAGACCGGCAAGGTCCTGAGAATCCGAAGCTTTTACGGCGACACCTCCGAGTATCGCCTGACCTCGCTCGTTTTCAATCCCGCGACAATCGATGTATTCCCGAGCGGTATTTCTTCGACGGCCGTAACCGTGGATCTCGCCAACGGCGACTACGGCCGCCGGATCACCGCTTCCACAGCCGGTTTCATAAGGGTGGTGCCGAGATGAGAGTTTCCCGTCGCAAGCCAATAGACCACACGACTCCGTCGGTGGAAGTGGGGATGGATCGACGCGGCATCGGCCTCGTGGAAGTCATCGTCTCCATGGTAGTCCTGGCAATAGCCGTGACCTCGCTCGCCGGGCTCACGTTTTCCGTTTCGCAGAGCACGATTAAAGTGACCGGAAACGCGTACCGGAACGGTATCGTGATGTACGAAGTGAATCGCCTGATCGCGCTGCCTTACGATTCGGTCGCGGTCGGCACGACGTCCGCCGCGGTGAGCACGGGCGCGTATCCGCACTCGAGGACGATCACCGTCACCGAGCCGGTCGCGAATTTCAAGCGAATCAAAGTCATCGTCAGTCCGACCAACCCCATCTTCAAGCCCGACACCATGAACTTCACCCGGACCAGGGCGCGCACGTCCAAGGTCCTTTGCACTGTGAGCTGCGCATGAACAGCGTGAATACTCGTCGCGCCCGCCGCGGCTTTACACTCATCGAGCTCCTCGTCTCGGTCGTGATCTTCGCGATCATCGGCTCGCTGTTTACCAAGCTGCTGACGACACAGGGACGTTTCTTCGACAAGCTCGGCATGGCCAACGCGGCGCGTAACGTTTCGCGCGGCTCGCTCAACCGCGTCGTATCAGACTTTCTAATGATCGAAGCGACCGGTGGCGTCGTTGCCGCCTCTCCGACTTCGCTCACGATCCGGGTTCCTTTCGCGCTCGGCGTTGTATGCGCGAACAATGGCTCCAAGACCGTGCTGACTCTTTTGCCGGTCGACTCCGTGATGTACACGC
>JBGTEZ010000157.1:0-14939 GCA_041747535.1 Gemmatimonadaceae bacterium | reverse complement strand
GGAATCGGCACCAATCACGCCTGGAACTACGGAGGGGATAAACTCTGGACGAGCGTATTCACCAACTCCAGCGTGAACTTCACCAACCTCTGGTCGATCTACTTTGGCGGAGAGTACGACCCCAGCCATCTCGACGATCGCCTGACGCGCGGCGGACCGCTCGGACGGGAGCCGTCACAGTGGGGATCGTATCTCGAGATCGACACCGACACCAGAAAGCGGCTCTCGTACATCATCTTCGGCGAATACTACGGCGATGTGCGCGGCGGATACTCCAGCACGGTGCAGCTCGGGTTCACGCTGCGCCCGACCTCGTCGATCCGCGTGTCGGTCATCCCGCAGTGGAACGGCTTTTACAACACGATCCAGTTCGTGCGCGGGGTAAGCGACCCTCTCGCAACGCCGACGTTCGGTGGACGCTACGTCTTCAGCCGCCTCAATCAGACTACGCTCTCCGCGACGACCCGGGTCGAGTGGACTCTCTCGCCGCAGCTGTCGTTTCAGCTGTACGCCCAGCCGTTCGCCTCGTCGGGCGAGTACACGGGCTTCAAGCAGCTGGCTAAGCCCGGAACCGAGCAGTACATCATTTTCGGCCGGGACTCGGGTAGCACGGTATCGCCGGTGTTCGAATCGCCGGGCGGAAAGGTTATGTCGTACACGGTGGATCCAGACGGGCCAGGGGCGGCGCCGGCTTTCTCGATCGACAATCCCGACTTCCGCACGCATTCACTGCGCGGGAACGCGGTCGTCCGCTGGGAGTACCGCCCCGGCTCAGCGCTGTTCTTTGTATGGCAGCAGGAGCGGAGTGACTACCTGCCGTTCGAGGGCGGGTTTCGTCCCGGCCGCGAAGCGCGACAGATATTCGGACGGCCGAGCAACGTGTTCCTCGTGAAAGCAACTTACTGGTTCGCGCGGTAGCGCGTCGATGAACGACTCCCAGGTCCGCGTCATACCTGCGCGAGCGCGCGCGGAGTGGCACTGATCGCTTCGTAATCCGCCGCGGTCACGGATGCGGCGCTCGGATGCAGCGCGAATATCGATGTCTTTGCCGAGCGGGTAACCAGATCGGCGATGCTGCCGCGTAGCATCCGCGACAGGCCTCCGCGGCCATGGGTGGCGATGGCGATCAGGTCCGCTCGCTCCCGCGCCGCATATGCCGCGATCTCCTCGGCAACGTTGTCGCCGACGACGATCTCGCACGTCGCCGTGAGCCCCGAGCCGCGCAATCTGTCGGCGATCACGCGCAAATAGCCCTGGGTTGCGGCGAAGCTGGCGTCCGTCCACGCGACCGCCTGGCGCGTGCTGCGCACTGCCCCATTGGTGAGGCTCTGAACGTTGAGGAGTGTGATCTCCGCATCCTCGAGTCCGGCGAGGCCGGCGACAGCGGGCAGGATCCGCTCGGCCAGCGGCGAACCGTCGAGGGGCACGATGATTCGTCGAAATTCGGCCCGCACCTGCGGGTTGAGGTAGCTGACCGGCGGCTTGACGACCAGCACCGGGATGGTAGTGTGCCGTATCAACGAGTCAGTGACGCTTCCAAGGGAGAAACGTGAAAATCCGCCCCGCGAGTGAGAGCTGATGACGATGAGACTGATATCATTCCGGCTCGCGTACCCGGCCAGAGCGTCGGGCACGGGACCTTCCTCGAGGGAGGTGACGATGTCGGCATGGCCGCTGTTCCGGCATTCCGTAGCCACGGCATGCAGCTCACTCAACGTGGCGTCCCGCTCGCCGAGGAGGGGAATCTCGATCCCGTCGGGAGTGAGGCCCGTTCCGATGAATTCGTTGTTGGTCCGCACCCTGACGAGATGCAGGACCGCGCTACTGCGCTCGGCGAGTCGTAATGCGACGCGGATCGCCTCACGGTCGAATCCGGAGCAGTCGGTGGGAACCATGATCGTCTTGTACATGTAATCCCTTCCTATTAACGGGCCATTCGAGCGGGTGGAACCGGTAAGCGCCGCCCAGTCAGTAAATCTCGGGGACAACGCCAGCTCACACAGTCAGCCATTCGCTGATTCCTTGTGAGAGTTTCCCCTTCGCCCACCACAAGCGCCTCGCCGCTGGCCGCCGGCGCGTAAGGGTTTCCCTGCCGATCCGCGCGGGAAACTCCCTAAAGATTCGGCAGAATCGCACAGGAGCAGAGGTAAAGGGCTGACAGATCGCCACATCACCGACTCGTATCCTTGGTGAGTACGAAGCAGTTCCAATCGCCACGACAAGAGGATACGCCAAATGAACAAGACGCTAGTGATGACATCGGCGCTTATCGCGCTCGCAGCAACCGGCGCCAGTGCGCAGGGCCCGTCCGCCGTCAGGCTTCGGCTCGAGCCCGGAAGCGAGCTCAGCATCAGCGGCACGTCGTCCATGCACCCGTTCGAGTGCAAGACCTCGAAGTTGATCGCCTACGTCGACGTGGATCCAGGTTACACGAAGGATCTCACCAAGGTCGCGCGTCCGATTGCGAGCGTTCAGGTCAACATCGTGGTCAAGACGCTGCAATGCGGCAACAAGACGATGGACAAGAACATGTATGCGACGCTCAAGGCCGACAAGAACGAGAACCAGATCATCAAGTACACGCTGTCCGGCTATGACATAGTCAACGCGACCTCGTCACAGTTCGGCGCCAAGACCAAGGGAATGCTGAACGTCGGCGGCAAGGACAAGGCTGTCGCCTTCAACATCATGGCCGAGCGCTCCGCCGACGGGAAGGCATCAGCCAAGGGCGAGCAGTCGCTGCTGATGTCCGACTTCGGCATCAAGCCGCCGAGCTTCATGTTCGGAACACTCAAGGTCCACGACGAGATCAAGGTCAAGTTCAATCTCATGACCGGTCCGGCGATGATCGCACAGATCGCAGCAGCTATCGACGGCCAGTAGTTCACAGCCGCACCGCAATTCACGCCTTTCGATTCATTCAATCATGGAGCCCACAATGAAACGCCGTTACTTCGCTTTCGCCGCCGTCCTCGCGACCGTCCTGGTCGCAACAGCCTCTAATGCGCAGGAGCCAACTGCGGTGACCGCTTCGATCGTCGTCGTTGACTCGATCGCGCTGCCGGAAGCGGTTCCGGTTGATACTCCCACGGTTGTCGTCGCCCCAAAGAGAAAGGCGAGCTTCCTGTCGACCGCTCCAGGAATCGAGATGCAGAACTACCGCCCCGAGGACAAGCGAGGCATCAACACCTTCGAGGCACCGAAGGATGAAGGCGCTGAATACACCGGCTTCAAGCTCCAATGGGGCGCCGCGTTTACGCAACAGTTCCAGGGCCTCGACCACAAGAACACCGCGGCTCCGCGACTGGTGACGACGAACGGTGTCACCACCGATGCGAACCGTCTCGTCCGCATCGGTCACGGACCCAACAACGCTGTTGCCAACCTTTATTTGAATGGCCAACTGGCGAAGGGGATACGGGTCGCGATGACCACCTACGCGTCATCCCGGCACCACAACGAAACGTGGGTGAAGGACGGCTATCTCCTCGTCGATGCGTCACCGATCGACTGGACGCCGCTCAACGGCATCATGAAGTACGTCACGATCAAGGCCGGTCACTTCGAGGTCAACTACGGTGATGCGCACTTCCGCCGGACCGACAACGGCAACGGAATCCGGAATCCGCTGGTGGGCAACTACATCATGGATGCCTTTACGACCGAGATCGGCGGAGAGGTCTATGTCAGAGCCAATGGGTTCCTCGCAATGGCAGGCGTCACCGGCGGCGAGAGCCGCGGCATGATCGCCAAGCCGGAGCAGCGCGCGCCGAGCTACCTGGCCAAGATCGGCTACGACAGGAAGTTCAGCGACGATCTGAGATTCCGCATCACTGGCTCGGAGTACGCGACATCCAAGTCGGTCAGCAACACACTGTTCAGCGGCGACAGAGCGGGCTCGCGGTACTATGACGTCCTGGAGAACACCACCTCGACCGAAGCCGCACAAGCGTGGTCAGGCAACATGCAGCCGGGATTCCGGAACAGCATTCACTCCTGGGTCATCAACCCGTTCATCCAGTTTCGTGGACTCGAGCTCTTCGGCAACGTCGAGAGAGCACGGGGACGGGCCGCGACTGAGACCGAGAATCGCACCTGGAACCAGCTCGTCGGCGAAGCAGTGTACCGCTTCCTCCCCGACCAGCGCCTGTACGCCGTGGCTCGTTACAACACGGTGAAGGGACAGCTGACCGTCGGAACGCCCGACATCAAGGTCAATCGCTTTCAGGCAGGTGGCGGCTGGTTCATCACGCCGAACGTTCTCACCAAGCTCGAGTTCGTGAGTCAGAAGTACCTTGATTTTCCTTCGACCGACATTCGGAACGGCGGGCAGTTCAAGGGATTCATGGTGGAAGGCGTGGTAGCCTTCTAACCGATACGCTCATCGTCGTGGAGTTGGACATTTAGGGTAGCCACGGCGAATGAGCGGTCCGCGTTACACTGCGGGCTCAGGGGCGAACAGGACCTTTCCCGGACCTGTCGCCCTTTCCTGCATCCGCGATCGGCAGGCTGAACTGAGCAGTGGTTCCCTCTCCGATTCTGCTTTCCAGCCAGAGGCTTCCGCCGTGACTCTCGATTATTCCTTTCGCGATCGCGAGGCCGAGTCCCGCGCCCTGCCGGTTCGTCCTCGCGGATTGCCAGTAGCGATCGAATACGCGCGGCAGATCCTCCTCCGAGATTCCGATGCCGGTGTCCGCGACCCTGACGGTGACTCGATCTGAATGAGCGAGGGCTTCGATGACAACCTTCCCGCCGGTCGGAGTGAACTTGATCGCGTTTCCGACGAGATTCGACAACGCCTGCTGGATGCGCTCACTGTCAGCGACCACCCGGGGAAGGTTCGTTCCGATCTGGATCGCCATCTCGATCCGCTTTTCATCCACCAGCGGCTGCAGCGTGCGCAGCGCTTCGGTCAGGAGCGCCGATGCGTCTACCGCTTCCGGCGCGATCGGCAGCATTCCCGCTTCCAGTCGCGTCACGTCGAGGAGATCCGCGATCAGCGCGTCCATCTGATTCGCCGCCTCAGCGATCAGAGCGAGACCTTCCTTCGACCCCGGAGCAGTGTTGTCAGAGTCTTTGAGCAAGGCGCTGCTCAGCATCCTGATCGCCGCCACCGGATTGCGTAGATCGTGCGAGACCACACCCACCATTTCCTCCTGGGCTCGCAGACTCCCGCGAACCGCATCGAGCAGACGCGAGTTGTCGAGCGCGAGAGCAGCCAACCGGCCAATATCTTCCGCAAATCCCCGGTCATCCGGGTCGAACTCGCGTGTCGAGCGAAAGAGACTCAGAACTCCGATGAACTGGCCTCTCGCCACCAGCGGAAGAAACAGCGCTGCCTGCGGATTCATGGCCCTGATTCCATCGATATACGACGGACTCGTGCTCGCCTCGGCGATTCCTGCGGCAGCTCCCTTCTGGATCAGAACAGGTGCACGGGTTTCAAGAACTCTGGATAGGGGGTGACCCGCGGGTGTCTGCCTCGCACCTGAAGCAGTGATCCTCCGGAGAACCTCGTCGACCACAGGATCAGAATGAGCGACGGCACCGGCACGGTAGCCGCCGTCGACGCAGTTCTCGAGAATGCAACCATCTGCCAGAGTGGGAACGGCCAGCTCGACGATGTGCTCCAGGACCTCACCTGAATCGTACGACGAAGCGAGTCTCTCGCCGGCTGCCGCAAGAAACTCCTGGCGTCTCTCGAACTTCTTCCGCACGGAGATATCCCGAAGTACGACCGCGTAAACGACACCTTGCGCCTGCCTCACCTGGGAAATGGCGGCCTCGGCCGGGAACTCTTCGCCGTTCTTGCGGAGGCCTGAAATTCCTTTCCGCTCGCCCATGCGCCGTGCCTTGACGTGCGAGCGGCCGAACCCAGCCACCTGCTCCTCATGGCGCGAGCGGTAGCGCTCGGGAATCAGGACCTCGATGCGCTGGCCGATTATCTCCTCAGGGGCCCAGCCGAAAATCTTCTCCGCTCCCTGGTTGAAGAAAGTGATGCGCTGGAGGCCGTCCATGCAGATCACCGCGTCGGCGGCGATTCCGACAATCTCGGCGAGTATCTCGTGGGTTATTCGTTCGGGCATTGGATGTAGGGAGTTCCCCTACGGAGAATGTAGTGTTTTTCCCCGGAATAATCGTCCAACGCACGACATACCGGCGTTTCCCTCAGCGGTAGCTTGAAGGAGTCAGGAACGTATTCCACTTGAGGACGCTAATGAGCGAAACGAAAGCACCAGCGGCGCGCAAAGCGCTGCTCGATCATCATAACTCCCGGCGCGATTTTCTTCGGAAGACGGGACTGACCGCGCTCGCCGGCGGAGTGGCAGCGGCTTGTGGCGTTCCGGACTCCGCTGCGCAGACGGTGAAGGCCCACAACGCCGATCACAGCGGCGGGACGATGGCGCCAAATCCAGCGCCGTTGTCCGCGGCTGCGGCGTCCGAAGAGATGGACAGATTGCACGAAGCCGGGGTGAAGGCGTTTCCCGCGAAGACGGCCGGAAAGGGGAATCAGCTGATGAAGCCCCGCATTGAAAAGGGCGTGAAGATCTTCGACCTCACCGCGAAAAAGATCCGCTGGGAGACGATGCCCGGGCAGACCGTCGAGGCGTGGGCGTACAATGAGCAGATTCCCGGCCCGCAGATACGCGTGCGGGAGGGGGATCGAGTGCGAATCGTCGTGAAGAACGAGCTGAGCGAATCGACCGTGGTCCACTTTCACGGGCTCGAAATTCCGATCGATCAGGACGGCGTTCCATTCATCACCCAGCCGCCGATCAAGCCCGGGCAAAGCTTTACCTACGAGTTCACGGTGCCCAACGCCGGGTCTCACATGTACCACTCGCACCACAACGCCGCGATGCAGGTGGGGCTCGGACTGCTTGGCGCTTTCATCGTCGAGCCGAAGGATCCGCTCCCGATCGAGAAGGTGGATCTCGATTACGTCCTCATCATGAACGATGGAGTCCACGGCTATACATTCAACGGCAAGAGCTTCCCCGCGACCGAGCCTCTCGTTGCCAAGCTCGGGCAGAAGCTGCGCATTCGCTTCATGAACGAAGGCATGATGATCCATCCGATGCATCTGCATGGGATGCACATGACGGTCATCGCCAAGGACGGCTGGATGCAGCCGGCCCCGTGGAAATGCGACACCCTGAACGTGGCTCCCGGCGAGCGCTGGGATGTGATCGTCAACTGCAACAACCCGGGAACCTGGGCCTTTCATTGCCATATCCTGCCGCACGCCGAGTCGAATCACGGCATGTTCGGCATGGTGACGGCGCTGATCGTCAAGTAACCGGCGTGCGCCTTTCAGCGATGACGGAGCCGGTTACCGGCGTGCCAAATCATTCACAACCTCGTGAAGCACCCGCCTGGCTGCGCGCCATTCTTGGAGTGCGCCTCCAGACAAAGGTGCTTGGGGCAAATCTGGCGATACTGGTCTTCGCCATCTCAGCGGCAATCGCTGGGCTGATATCACCGTTCGGGCCCTGGCTCGGCGTAGCAGTAGTGCTTGTGTCGCTCGCTCTTGGTGCGGTCGTCAATTACAGGCTGGTGCGTCTCGCGCTCGAGCCGCTCGGGGATCTCGCTCTTACTGCCAGGCGCGTTTCCCGGGGAAACATCTCGGAGCGTGTGCCGCCATCGCTGGTGGCGGACCCCGACCTGGCGCACCTCGCATCGACGATGAACGAGATGCTCGACAGTCTCGAAGCAGGTCGCACCCGCCTGCGGAAGCTCGGAGCGGATGTGGCTTCCGCGCAGGAGCGGGAGCGGGCACAGCTCGCGCGCGAGCTCAACGACTCCGTGGCGCAGACACTGGTCGCCGCAAGCTTCCACGTCGCGGCGGCAGCCAACGAGGTGGGGCTGGGACCAGGAAGCGGCCCTCTCATTCAGGCGCGGGAGCTGATGCGCACCGCCGTCGAGGAGATCAGAACGCTTTCACGGTCGCTGCATCCGCGGGTAGCTGACGACCTCGGCCTGGCCGCGGCGCTGGAAGCCCTCGTCGACGGAACTCGCCAGCGGTCGCTCATCGACGCGCGGCTGACGACCGATATCTCGGGACTCGCGATCCCGGCCGCGTTGCGCTCGACGCTGTACAGAATTGCGCAAGAGGCGCTCCGGGACGTGGAGAAGCACGCGGACGCCACCAGCGTCACTCTTTCCCTGTCGGCGCGTGAAGGAATCGTGGAGCTCACCGTGTCCGATGACGGTCCCGGTCCTGGCGATGCGGGTCCCGCACGGTCGAGTCCGGTGCTGGCGCGAATGCGCGAGCGACTCTCACTTAGCGGCGGAGAACTGCATATTGATAGCGGCAGCGATCGCGGCACCCGCGTTGTTGCAACAATGAGAATGGGAACGGAGGCAGCGTGAGCAACGACGGAATGATCACCGTGATTCTGATCGACGACCACGCCGTCGTGCGCGCGGGGCTCAAGGCCGTGCTCGGCAGCGCCAAGGACATCCAGGTGATCGGCGAAGGCTCGAACGGCAAGGATGCCATCTCCCTCGCTGACCGCCTCGACCCGGACGTCATCGTGATGGATCTGTCGATGGGCGAGATGGACGGAGCCGAGGCCACGAAAGCGCTCGTCGGGAAGAAGACCCGCGGCAAGGTCCTGATCCTCACCATGCACGCCGAGGATTCATACCTGGTCCCGCTTCTCGAGGCGGGCGCCAGCGGATATCTGGTGAAGAGCGTCGCCGACAGGGAGCTGATCGATGCGGTGCGGGCCGTCGCGCACGGCGACATCTACATGCAGCCGTCGGCGGCGAGAGCGCTGGCGCAGCGCATTCAGCGGAAGGCGGAGCACGCCGATGAACGAACCATGTTCGAGAAGCTCACTGAGCGCGAGCAGAACGTGCTACGATATGTCGCCCGCGGCTTCAGCGCTCCGGAGATCGGCGGGAAGCTGTTCATCAGCCCCAAGACGGTGGACACCTACAAGCAGCGGATCAACGAGAAACTAGGCCTGGCGCACCGCTCCGACTACGTCGAGTTCGCGATGAAGATCGGGTTGCTGTCCGACTAGCGCTTCGCGCAGACCGCCGGGGCGTTCTCGGTCCTGATGGTGAGGACCGCTTTTCCAACGACGGGCATTGTGCTCTCGATCCGCGCTGGAAGCCTGCACTCGTCGTCGGTCAGATGGATACGGATGAGGCCATCGCCCTTGTAGTGTCTCGGATCGCGGACCCGCATCTCCACCAGAACGGTCCTGAGCTCTCCCAGCGGCGTCGGGATTATCTCCGGTCGGACGATGCGGATCACGACCGGGTTTCGCGCCGCGTCGAAATGGCGGTCGAACCGGTGAGTGGTGCCGGGCGTGAGTGGCAGCGTTCGAATGAAGTAGATGAATGACAGCTCGTCCAGCGGGAGAGCGCCGGGACTCATGCCGCCCTTACCGTCCGCGGCAGTCCACTTCTTTTCATCAGGATACATCTCGACCGACTCGTCGTCGCGAGTCAGCGGATTGCGCTCGTGCTTGAGATAGCGGAGCGAGACCCTTTTGATCGGATCGAACCAGGATGAGCTGCGACTCACGCCGGAGAACACCGCAATCTTCACTTTGGAATCGAAACGCAGCAGGTAGGTGCTCGTGCCGCGCACATCGATCGGTCCTTCGACCCACATCGTCCCGGTTCCGACTTTACCGCCGGTGTTCACCGTGACGTCGTAGGTCAGCTTCTCTCCGACGAAGAACGGGAGCGCGGCGGCGGCATCGGGAGATGGGTGCCCGGCGCACAGCCCGAGCACCATCACGCCGGCGAGCGGCGTGAGGCGGGAGTCGGAAAGGATCATCACTCAAGATGCCCTGCCTCCACCTCGCGGTCAGTCGGGGTTCGGCCGCACCTTGGTGAGGGAATGCCCTACGGCAGTCGTTGTCTTTGTGTCATCGTGCGTAGGACGGCAGGTTTGTCGCGATGGTCCTCAGCTCCTCGTCGGTGAGCCCGAGTCTGTCCCGGAAGGCCGCCCAACCCTCATGGGGTTTCATATGCTCCGGGTCCGCCGTGTCGGATCCGTAAAGAATCCGTCCCATACCAATCTGTCGGAGCCGCGCGGCCACGAGCTTGAGCCTGGTTGCGCTGGTCTTCGGATCGATCACGGTCGTGACGTCGAACATCAGATTTTTTACCCGTGGATCTCCCGCCGCGAGCGCCTCCGCAAATACGACCAGCGCCGAATCCGATGTGGGATCGAGACGTCCAGGGCTGGCGAGGTGCGCGATCTGTACCGTGATGTCCGGCGCCACAGGCAGCACTCGGTCGAGGAACGTCATCGCCCCCTTTCGGCCATAGGGCGTGCCATAGGTCGCGAGGTGAATCACGATCGGGAGCTTTCGCGCGTTGGCCGCCGCGAACACTTCGCGCAGGCGCTCGACATCGGCGGGCTTCTCGAAATCGACCCGGGAATTTCCCATGTGCAGCTTGAGCCCGCGAAACCTTCCGCTGTTTGCGCAGCGAGTCAGCTCGGCGAGCGCATAGCTCTTGATCGGGTTGAAGCTGCAGAAGGCGCGCAATCGATCCGGGAAGCGTGCAACCTGCTCCGCGGTCCAGTCGTTCTCCGCCCTGGCGCTCGCATACTCGGTGCGCGATTCCTCGCGGCCGCTGCCGAACTGATACGCGAGCGAATGCACCACCGCCCGCCTGATGCCGGCCGTATCCAGCAGAGCGACGAGATAGTCGGCAGTTATCGGCGCGACGGTTCTGGGGCCACCCATCGTCAGGGTTTCGGTCATGACGCGCCATCGCCCATCCGCGCCTTTGGTGAGGGACTGCACCATGTGCGCGTCGCGCTTTCTCGTCCTGGAATCTGTCAGGTACGATGTGATGTAGCCGGCCGAGCCGTTCAATCCGTAGCCAATGGGGACGAGATCGTAGGGCGAATCAGTCGACCCCACCCACCAGTCCACGATCGAGTCACGAGTCTGAATGAATGCGGGATTGAAGGATTCGAGCAGCCACGCGTGCTCAGTGTAAAGCTCGGCGAGGGTCGTCCGTTTCATTGAAGCGGCAATGCGCGCCCGTAGAAAGTCCCGGAGCTCGGGAGGCAGCGTAACGGTTGGAGGAGGCTTCTCCGATTGGTGCTCAGCGATCGCGGGACTCATCAGGTGCTGGTGCGCATCGACCGCGGGAGCGATGAGTGACCGCGCCTCGCGTGAAGTCGGGCTGGCCGTCTGGCCAGCGGCGTTGGATGCGAGCAGCGTCACTGCAAGAACGGCGTGGGAGCCTCGGAGATTCATCTCGGAATGCCTGATCGGAAGGGGTACGAGCATTACGCGCTTTGACGGCGCGAGGATTCAGCGCAACCCCGTCGGACCGCTGAGCAACGCTAGGCCGACTTGAGCGCCTGTCCCACCTCGGTCAGTGACTGCCTCGCATCGCCGAACAGCATGCGGGTCTTCTCGTGATAGAAGAGCGCGTTGTCGATCCCCGCGAACCCATGTCCCATGCTTCGCTTGAGCACGATGATATTGCGCGCGCGATCGACGTCGAGGATTGGCATCCCATAGATCGGACTCGTCGGATCGTCGCGCGCCGCCGGATTCACGACGTCGTTGGCACCAACCACCAGCACGACATCGGTCTGGGGAAATTCGCCGTTGACCTGATCCATCTCCAGCAGCTGGTCGTAGGGCACGTTTGCTTCGGCGAGCAGCACGTTCATGTGGCCCGGCATTCGACCCGCGACCGGGTGGATCGCGTACTTGACGCTCACGCCGCGCTTCTCGAGGTCCGTCGCGAGCTCGCGGACGGTGTGCTGCGCCTCGGCCACCGCGAGCCCATACCCCGGTACGATCACCACGCTCCGCGCATAGGCGAGAGCGATTGCCGTATCCTCGGTGGTGGTCTGACGCACGGTCCGCTGCACACCCGTATCGGCAGCGGCCGTACTCGGTCCGGACGCGCCGAACGCGCCGAACAGCACGTTGGCGACCGAACGATTCATGGCCGTGCTCATGAGTAGCGTCAACAGGGTTCCCGACGCGCCGACGAGCACGCCCGCGACGACCAGCATTTGGTTGTGGAGCACGAACCCCGTGAGTGCGGCGGCAAGACCCGTGAGCGAGTTGAGTATCGAGATCACGACCGGCATGTCGCCGCCGCCGATCGGAAGCACGAACATCGCGCCGAGGAAGAGCGACACGGCGAAGAGAATCCAGAGGGCCGGCGCTCCACCCGTCCCGACCACCACCCAGCCACCGAGAGCGAATATTGCGACCAGCGTGAGGCCGTTGATCGCGCGCTGGAGGGGGAACTGAAGCGGCTTCCCCGACAGCAGCTCCTGCAGCTTTCCGAACGCGATGATGCTGCCGGTGAACGAGATCGCCCCGATGATGGTGCCGAGCACGATCGATGTGGCCTCGCCCTTTCCGACGATTTCGCCCGCGCGCGACAGCCGCAGAAACTCGGCTACCGAAACGAGGGCCGCGGTCGCGCCACCCATGCCGTTGAAGAGCGCCACCATCTGCGGCATCGCCGTCATCTGCACGGTTCGGGCGAAATAGATCCCCATCACCGCGCCGATGAACATTCCGAGCGCGATCGACCAGAACGAGAGAATCTGCCGGTCGAGAAGCGTGACTCCGAGCGCGAGCGTCATCCCCATCGCTGCGAGGCGGTTGCCCGCGCGAGCGGTCGACGGCGAGCTGAGCTGCTTCAGTCCGAAAATGAACAGCACCGCGGCGACGATGTAGCTGATCGCGATCACCGATTCGCGGAGATCACCCATTCTTTTTCTCTTCCGCTTCCTTGGCTACGTCGCGCTTCTTGAACATCTCGAGCATCCGGTCGGTGACGACGAATCCGCCGAATACGTTCGCGGCACCGAACACCACCGCGATGAAGCCGAGGGCGTGGACGAGGGGCGTGTCGGCCGATCCGGCGACGAGCATCGCGCCAAGCACGACGATCCCGTGAATCGCGTTCGTCCCTGACATGAGCGGCGTATGCAGCACCGATGGTACGCGCGCGATGACCTCGAAGCCGACGAAGATCGCCATGATGAAGACATAGATCCCGAGCACGACCTCCTGACTCATCTGGCAGCCTCCGCGAGATTGTTACCGGACCGTCCGAGACGCTCGAGCGTCGGTCCGTGGCGAACTTCGCCGCCTGCGGTCACACACACGGCGCTGATGATATCGTCGGCGAAATTCAGCTCGAGCTGTCCCTTCGGTGCGAGAAGCGTTACCAGCGCCGTGACGTTCTTGGCGTACATCTGGCTGGCGTGAAACGCGAGGTCGCTCGAGATATGAAGTGGCGCGATGATGGTGACGCCGTGCTCGACGACCGTTTCACCGGGGACGCTCAGCTCGCAGTTTCCGCCCTGCTCGCCCGCGAGGTCCACGATCACCGAGCCCGGGCGCATCGCCGCCACCGTCCGGGCGTCGATCAGGCGCGGTGCGCGCTTCCCCGGTACCAGCGCGGTGGTGATGATGACGTCCGCGATCGCGGCGTGCTGGTGAATCAGCTCCTTCTCTCTTCTGATGTGGTCTTCACTCAGCTCTTTCGCGTATCCGCCCGCGTCCTGCGCTTCCGCGGCGTGCACGTCGAGCTCCACGAACGTTGCGCCGAGACTCTGAACCTGCTCTTTGACCACGGGCCGCGTGTCGAACGCTTCGACGACGGCGCCGATTCGCCGGGCGGTGGCAATCGCCTGGAGGCCGGCGACGCCCGCGCCGATCACGAGGACTTTCGCTGGCCGAACCGTCCCCGCCGCGGTCATGAGCATCGGGAAGAACTTCTGCAGAGCATTCGCAGCGATGAGGACTGCCTTGTAGCCGGCGACGGTGCTCTGGGACGACAGCGCATCCATCATCTGAGCCCGTGTCGTCCGGGGCACGAGCTCCATGCTGAAGGCGGTGATGTTCCTTTCGGCGAGCTGGGCGAAGATTTCCGGATCGCCCGCGGGCTGGAGCAGCCCGATGAGGGCGGAGCCGGGCTTCAGCATGTCGAGCTCCGGGTTACCGGCCGGGGAATCGGTGAGGGGCCGCTGCAGCTTGAGCAGCAACCCGGCGGTGCGGTAGATCTCGGCGGCGGTGTCGGAGAGGTCGCAGCCGGCGCTTCGATACGCTTCGTCCGTGAAGCCAGCGGGCAGTCCAGCGCCGCGCTCGACGACTACCTGATGGCCGGCGCGCGTCAGTAGCTGCACCACATCGGGCACCAGCGCCACTCGCCGCTCACCTGGCGCGATCTCGCGCGGGACTCCGATCAGCATGAGGCCGCTCTCTGCGTGGTCGTCATCTATGTGCCATAAAATACGCGGTCATCGCACCGCACGTTTATATTCACGCTGAATGCCCCGTAACCTTAGCTGGACGGACTTGCGCGGAGGGATCATCTCCGCAGCGGTGATCGTTGCGGTGATCCTCGCAACGGTGATGTTCGCGCGCGTGGGTGCGCTGCACGGCAAGAAAGTAACGCTCTACGTGCTTGCTGACGACGCTACGGGGGTATTGCCCGGCACCGAGGTCTGGCTGGCCGGCAAGCGTTCGGGGACCGTGAAGAAGGTGTCGTTCAGGGTTCCCGGCACGGACACCCTCGATCGCCTGCTCATCACCACCGAATTCCTGGTCGAGGACCTGGAAAACGTGCGCCGGGATTCGTGGGCGCAGATCCGCGCCGGGGGCAGCCTGCTGGGAATTCCCGTGGTTTTCGTCGCCATCGGCTCCCGTGACTCACCGGGGCTTCGCGACGGCGATACCATCCGCTCCCGCGTCAAGGCCCGCGCGCTCGATGTCGCTGGACAGGTCGGCGACGTCATGCCGGAAATCCGCGGATTGATGACCGAGGTCTCGGGTCTGACCGCCAAAATGTCCCGCCCCGTCGGGACGATCGGAAACTTCCGCGCGCGCGGCATGGCGCCGGTGGCGGACGTCGCAGAAGGGATGTCACGCATCAACGCCAGGATGTCGGGCGGCGGCGGAACTCTCGGCCGC
>JBGTEZ010000156.1:0-21210 GCA_041747535.1 Gemmatimonadaceae bacterium | reverse complement strand
AAGCAGCTGATCATCCGGGATTCGCTGCAGAGAATCGGCAAGCGCAAAGTCGACCCGCCTTCAATCGAGCCCAGCCCGAAGGAGTGGCGCTATCGCACCAAGCTCACCCTTTCGATGCGACGAAGCGGTGAGCGCTGGATCGCGGGTCTACATCCTTACGACAATCCCAGCGAAGTGTTCGCTCTTGCCGATTGTCCGATTACGGATCGAAGGGTCGTGGCGGCGTGGCGCGAAGTAATGAATGCCGAAGCGCATTTCCCCGAAGCCCGGGAGCTGCGTGGAAGCGTCCGCATTACGCCGAACGGGCCGACGTTCGTCATGTCCGGGGGACGCGCTTGGGAGGGGGGAGCACAAGAACAATTTGCGGCAGCGGTTCCATCGGTATCCGCGCTCTGGTGGGAGCAGGAGGACGCGTCGAATCCCGGCCGGCGCAAGCTCTATGATCGGAGGGCCGACAAGTCTCCGAGCGCTTCGTTCGCGCAGGTGAACGCCGAAGTGGGAGAAGCGCTCCGTGCCCACGTCGTCGCGCGCACCATGTCGGATGCTCCGAAATCCGTGGTCGATGCCTACGCCGGTGCGGGTCACACCGCAATCGCCCTGGCGAGAGCGGGCATCGCCGTCACGGCGATCGAGCTGGATGAGGAAGCGTCGACATGGTCGGCGAAGCAGCTCGCGCCACCATCGCGTGCCGTGCACGGGCGCGTCGAAGATGCGCTCCCCGCGCACCTTCCGGCCGACGTCGTAATTCTCAATCCGCCGCGAGCCGGACTGGACGCGCGGGTGACGGAGATACTCGAAGCGAACTCGTCGGGCGCGAGGCGGGTGATTTACATCAGCTGCAACCCAGCCACGCTTGCCCGTGATTTGTCGAGGTTGCCGAGCTTTCGCATCGAGTCGCTTCTGGCGTTCGACATGTTCCCGCAGACGGCCCACGTGGAAACGGTGTGCGAGCTCGCCGCGGAAGGAGGCCGATGAAGTACATCGTCGAGCTGAACGGAGAGCGCAATCGCATCGCGCTCGAGCCGGACGGGGTGTCCCACGATGGAGCTCCACCAGTCCACGCGGAGCTCGTCGACATCGAGGCGAGCCCCATCAGAATGGTTAGGATCGGGAGCGAAGTGCACCGGGTCGTCGTCCAGAGGCGCCCGGGCCGCGGGAAATACTCGCTGTGGGTCGACGGCTACCGGTTCGAGGCCGAGGCTCTGGACGAGCGAACCAGGCAGATCCGTGACGTCTCCGCGGCCAGCGCCGCGCCTTCAGGGCCGACGCCGATCGTTGCTCCCATGCCGGGCCTGGTGGTCCGCGTGCGCGTTGCAGTCGGGGACAGAGTCGAAGCCGGCCAGGGCGTGGTGGTGATGGAAGCCATGAAGATGGAGAACGAGTTGCGGGCGACGGCAGCGGGTGTGGTCAAAAGCGTCGAGGTTGAACCGGGAACCGCGGTGGAGAAGGGTACGCTGCTCGTTGCGCTCGAATAGGATTGCGGACTCGAACTGGCTGCGAACCAACTGAACTCCGAACTGCGAACTAACTGCGAGCTAACTGAACTCCCAACTGCTGACTAACTGCGTGCTACGAACCTTGTGCGGACTGCGGACAAACGACCCAGTCCGTGCTGCGATACGCGGCTCTTGGTTCGTAGTCCGCAGCTGGTCCGCAGGCCGCAATTAGTTCGCAGTTCGGAGTTCATTTAGCCCGCAGTTCGGAGGTCAGTTAGCCCGCAGTTCGGAGTTGACGTTCCCTCCCCGAACAGGTTGACACTCCTCCCTCAGGCGCATAAGTTAAAAGGCTGTCGTAAAACCACTTAGTAAACAACAACCCGCTTGGAACCCTACTCAACAAAGGGGGCCGGCTCTTTCATACCGTTCTGCCTGATATGAAGACATACTCCGCGACGCCGCGGGACATCCAGCACCAGTGGTATATCGTCGACGCCGATGGAATGGTCCTCGGGCGGCTGGCGACCGAGGTGGCAAGGATCATCCGCGGAAAGCACAAGCCCATGTACACGCCGCACATGGACACTGGCGACAACGTCATCGTGATCAACGCGTCCAAGGTGCGTGTCACGGGCAAGAAGGCGGAGCAGAAGCGCTACTTCAGGCACACCGGTTACATGGGTCACGAGCGGTTCACTCCGTTCGCCGCCATGCTCGAGAAGCACCCTGAGCGCGTGATCGAGAAAGCCGTCTACGGCATGCTGCCCAAGACCGCCCTCGGACGCCAGAAGCTGCGCGGCAAGCTCCGCGTGTTCGCTGACGCCGCTCATACCCACGCCGCGCAGCAGCCCAAGGCCATCGACTTCAACAAGAAGAGCGACAAGTAATGTCCGAAAAGACGCACACAATCGGCCGTCGGAAGGAAGCCGTCTGCCGTCTCTACATCACCCCCGGCTCCGGCAAGTGGTCGGTCAACGGACGCACACTCGGCGATTATTTCCCGCGCCCCGCGCACGTCTCGGCGATCCAGCAGCCGTTCACCGTCACCGACACGCTCGGACGCTATGACGTCAAGGCGAAAGTCGAGGGAGGCGGACTGACGGGACAGGCGGGTGCGCTGCGGCTGGCTGTTTCCAGGGCCTTGGTCCAGATGGACGAGGGACACCGCAGGAAGCTCCGCGATCTCCGACTGCTGACGCGCGATGCACGTGCGGTCGAGCGCAAGAAGCCGGGCCGTCCGAAAGCAAGAAAGAAGTTCCAGTTCTCGAAGCGATAAACCCCGAAGGAATCCCTATTTAATGGCTCAGCCAAACCTGGAGCAGCTCCTCGAAGCCGGTGTCCACTTCGGACACCAGACACGCCGCTGGAACCCGAAGATGCGTCGGTTCATCTTCGCGGAGCGAAACGGCATCCACATCATCGACCTGCAGAAGACGCTGCGTCAGCTGGAGCTGGCGCAGAAGCTCGCGCGCGAAGCGATCCTCAAGGGCGACAACGTCCTCTTCGTCTGCACCAAGCGTCAGCTCGTCAACATCGTGAAGAGCGAAGCCGAGCGTTGCGGGGCGATGTACGTGACGGAGCGCTGGCTGGGCGGATTGCTCACCAACTTCCAGACGGTGAAGAAGCAGGTTCGCCGGCTGAAGGAGCTCGAGGCGGGCAGCGAAGCCGGTGGAGATTTCGAGAACTACACCAAGAAAGAGCAGCTGATGATGAGCCGGCAGCGCGACAAGCTGTCGAAGAACCTGTCGGGCATCAAGAATCTGACGCGGCTGCCCGGTCTCATGTTCGTGATCGACTCCAAGAAGGAGCGAATCGCGGTGAACGAGGCCAACAAGCTCGGAATCCCGCTGATCGCGCTGGTCGACACCAACGCCGATCCCGACCTGATCACGGTTCCGATCGCGGGCAACGACGACGCGATTCGCTCCGTCGAGCTTATGACCAAGTCGATCGCCGATGCGATCGTCGAGGCGCGCCGCGAAGCTCCGGTGCGTGAAGAAGTGGATGAGTCGGAGTCGTACACCTACAGCTCCGATCGTGGTGCCGAGCCGGAAGGCGAAGGCGACAAGAAGAGAAAGAAGAGACCGCGGCGTAGAAGGGCTAAGCCCGAGGCGATTGCCGCGCGGCTCAAGACAGGCGGCGACGAGGTCGGCTCTCCGGAAGAAACCAGCGAGCCCGAGCAGGAAGGTTAACTTTCACGCCGCCGGAGATCTCCGGCGGCGTTTTGACGAGACAGACGATGACTACGAAAGAAAAATTCACAGCCAAAGACGTACAGACGCTCCGCCAGAGAACCGGCGCGGGCATGATGGAATCGAAGAAAGCCCTCGAGGCGAACGCGGGGGACATGGAGAAAGCGGTCGAGTATCTGCGCACCAAGGGAATCGCCCAGGCGGAGAAGCGGACCGGCAAGCAGACCAGCGAGGGCGTGATCGGGAGCTACATCCATCACAACGGCAAGGTCGGCGTGATGGTCGAGATCAACTGCGAGACCGATTTCGTTGCGCGCACCGACGACTTCAAGCAGCTGGTGAAGTACGTCGCCGAGCACATCGCCGCTGCCGCGCCGGTCGCGGTGGACAAGGATCAGGTTCCGCAGGACAAGGTCGAGCGGGAGCGCCGGATCTTCGTCGAGCAGGTCAAGGAGAGCGGCAAGCCCGACCACCTGATCGAGAAGATCGTCTCCGGGAAAGTGGAGGCGTATTACAAGGACGTGGCGCTCGTGCACCAGGCCTGGGTAAGGGAGCCGAAGAAAACCGTCGGCGATCTGATCAAGGAAGCGTCGGCCAGGCTCGGCGAGAACATCCAGGTGCGTCGCTTCGTGCGGTTCCAGATGGGCGAAGAGTAGCCCCCCGACTCTTGGCCAAGCTCAAGTACCAGCGCGTTCTGCTCAAGCTCTCCGGCGAAGCCCTCGCCGGAGACAAGCGGGTCGGCTTCGACTTCGACGTGATGAAGCGGCTGGCGACGGAGATCAACGACATCGTCAAGCTGGGCGCGTCGGTAGGACTGGTGATCGGCGGCGGCAACATCGTCCGTGGCGCCCAGCTCTCCAAGATGGGAATGGACCGCGTCGGCGCCGACTACATGGGAATGCTGGGCACCGTGATCAATGCGCTGGCGATGCAGGACGTGCTGGAAAAGGACGGACTTCAGACGCGCGTGATGTCGGCGATCGGCATGGAAGCGCTCGCCGAGCCGTTCATCCGCCGCCGCGCGATGCGGCACTTCGAGAAAGGACGCGTCGTGATATTTGCGGCCGGCACCGGGAATCCCTATTTCTCGACCGACACCGCGGCGGCGCTACGCGCGATTCAGATCCACGCCGAAGTGATCATCAAGGCGACCAGCGTCGATGGCGTCTATTCGGCCGATCCGAAGCTCGATCCGGAGGCAACGCGTTATACCGAGATCACCTATCGCGACGTGATGGTGAATGAGCTCGGAGTGATGGACCAGACCGCGATCACGCTGTGCAAGGAAAACAAGCTCCCGATCATCGTGCTGAACATTCACCGTCACGGAGAAGTGGCCCGCGCCCTGGCGGGTGAGCGCGTGGGCACGATCGTACAATGACGACAATTCCGCAGATCATGAAGGACACGAGGACGGCGATGGAGAAATCCTTCGAGTCGTCCAAGCGCGAGCTCTCTTCGATTCGAACCGGAAAGGCGAGCGCGAGCCTGCTCGACACCGTGCGCGTCGAGGCATACGGGCAGATGATGCCGCTCAATCAGGTCGGCGGCGTTTCCGCTCCCGAGCCACGCCTCCTGACGGTGACTCCGTGGGACAAGGGGCTCGTCTCGGCGATCGAGAAGGCGCTGCGCGAGTCGGACCTGGGGCTGAATCCGCAGACACAGTCGGGGGTGATCAGGGTGCCCCTGCCCGCGCTCAACGAGCAGCGCCGGAAGGAGCTGGTGAAGGTCGTGCACAAGCTCGGCGAAGAGGGGCGGATCGGGATCAGGCACGCGAGGACCAGCGCCCGCGATCAGCTCAAGAAGCTGGAGAAGACATCAGAGGACGACCAGAAGAAGGCGGAGAAAGAGCTTCAGAAACTTCATGACGACTTCATCGGAAGGATCGATGAGGTGCTGAAGTCGAAAGAAGCGGAAATCATGGAAGTCTAGCTCGTGTCCGAGCTGACACGGCGCATCATCTTCGCGGTGATCGCCGCTCCCGCCAGCGTCGGCGCGGTGTATTTCGGCGATTGGGCGCTCGCGATTGTGCTCTCCGTCCTCGCCGCGCTCGGTGCGTGGGAGCTGATGCGGATGGCCCGCCAGGCAGGGGTCGCGCCATTCGATGGCGCCGCGATCGCGATTGCGGCGCTCATCCCGATCGCGGTGCACGCGCAGAGGCTCGGCGTCTACACTCTGACGCTGACCGCCGTGGTCGCGGGGTGCCTCGTGCTCCTGGCCAGCAGCATCTGGCTCCGGGGACCGACGGGTAAGCCGCTGTCCGCGGTGGCGATCACGGCATTCGGCATCCTGTACGCAAGTCTCATCGCGTACGTCTACCCGCTTCGCTATCACCCCTACGCGATCGGTGCCGGCGCGGGGACCGCGCTCGTATTTCTTCCGATTCTCCTGACCTGGGCAACCGACGTCGGCGCCTACGCCATTGGCCGCGCGGTCGGGAAAGCCAAGCTCATGCCGGCGGTGAGTCCAGGAAAGACAGTCGCCGGGGCCGTCGGTGGACTCGGGCTCGCGGTCGTTATCTGCCTTCTTTACGTTCGCTTCATCCTCATGCCGTACGCGCAGCTCGGACTCACGATTCAGGGCGCGGTGCTGTTTGCGATCGTGATCAGCGTGGCGGCACAGACGGGCGACCTCGCGGAGTCGCTGCTGAAGCGGGAGGCAGGCGTGAAGGACAGCTCCACGATAATTCCCGGACACGGCGGCATTCTCGACCGGTTCGACAGCCTGCTGTTCGTGCTGCCCGTTGCGTATCTGATGCTCGGCAGGCTGCTGCTGGCCGTTCCCCGATGACCCCCGCCCCCGGGCGCAAGGGGGTCGCGGTCCTCGGCTCAACCGGATCGATCGGAACAACCGCGCTCAGGGTTCTCGACCGCCAGCGGGCAAGGTTCCGGGTGACGGCGCTTACCGCGAACACGAACGCGGCGCTTCTCAGGGAGCAGGCTCGCGTGTTCGCTCCCCCGTTCGTCGGCATGGTGGATTCCGGCGCGGGCGCGGGGGAGAGCTGGAGCAGCGGGACCGAATCGCTCATCGAGGCAGCGACGCGCGGCGATGTCGACATCGTCGTCAACGCGATAGTTGGCGCTGCGGGTCTCGACGCTACACTCGCGGCCCTCGAGGCGGGGAAGCGCGTCGCGCTCGCGAACAAGGAAACACTCGTGATCGCGGGCGAGCTCGTCAAACGGGCCACCGCACACGGCAAGGGCGAGCTCGTACCCATCGACAGCGAGCACTCGGCGATCCTGCAATGCATCGCCGGGCATTCGGTTTCCGACGTGCGCCGCGTCGTCCTCACCGCGTCTGGCGGCCCGTTTCGCGGGTGGAGCGCCGAGCGTCTCGCTTCGGCCACGGTCGAGGATGCGCTCCGTCACCCAACGTGGCGTATGGGGCGGAAGAACACGATCGACAGCGCCACTCTCGCGAACAAGGCGCTGGAAGTGATCGAGGCGCACGTTCTGTTCGACCTTCCGTACGACCGGATCGAGGTCGTAGTGCATCCGCAGAGCGTCGTGCACTCATTTGTCGAGTTCATCGATGGCAGCGTGATCGCCCAGATGAGCGTTCCGACGATGGAGCTTCCGGTGCTCTACGCACTCACGCACCCCGAGCGGGTGGCGGACGATGGGGTGCCGCCCTTCGATCCGGTGAAGCTTTCGCCGCTGACCTATGAGCCCGTTGACCACGCCAGCTTCCCCGCCCTCCGCTTGGGGGTAGCCGCCGGAAAGGCTGGTGGCGCCGCGCCGGCGGTGTTCAACGCGGCGAACGAGCGCGCCGTCGCGGCGTTTCTGGACGGAAGGATCACCTTTCACGACATCCCGCGCGGGATTTCCTCCGCCCTCGATAGATTGAGCGGGATGAAATCGGATACTCGCGAACAGCTCCTCGAGGCTGATCGGGCCGCCCGCTGCCACGTTTCGGAAATGCTCAAATGCTGACATGGATCGCGCCGATCGTCGTCTTCGGCCTCGTCATCTTCGTGCACGAGCTCGGGCATTTCATCGCCGCGAAGCTCGTTGGCGTGTACGCTCCACGGTTCTCGATCGGGTTCGGCCCATCGCTGCTCAAGAAGCGTTACGGTGAGACCGAGTACGTGCTGGCGGCGTTCCCACTGGGCGGTTACGTCCGCATGGCATCGCGCGAGGACGAAGCGACCGCTTTCCTCGAAGGTGGGAGCGAGAACTCCGCGGTCGAGCCGGGAGACGTAAAGAAAGACGGCTACGATCCCGATGCGATGATCCCGTTCGGCCCCAGGCCGATACCCGAGTCGCGGTGGTTCGAGTCTCAGTCGCTCGTGGCGCGCCTGTTCATCATGCTTGCCGGCGTGACGATGAACGCGGTGCTCGCGTACGTCATCTACGCCGGACTGATCATGCGCTCGGGAATCCCGACGCCGATGCCGGTCGCGGCGGCGGTCACGCCCGGAAAGCCGGCGGCGATGGCCGGGATTCAGGCGGGCGACAGCATCGCCTCGCTCAACGGGGCTCCGCTCGCCAGCTGGGAGGTGCTGCTCGACCAGATCGGCGCATCCGCCGGCGTTCCGCTCAGGCTCGGAATAGTGCGTGCGGGCAGACAAGTCGAGATCTCCGTCACGCCCGCGGCGGAAGTGGCGCCTGATCCACGGACGGGGATCAAGCGGCGGGTTGGCCGGATAGGGATGGTCGCCAGGGAGGGCTTCGTTCCGGTCGGCGCTGGGCGCGCGCTGGGCGAGGCGTGGCACATCACCATCGACAAGGGCACCGCCATCTTTCAGACCCTGGGCGCGCTCTTCTCGCGTGGAGTTGGCGTCTCCGAGCTCGGCGGCCCGATCGCGATCGCGCAGGTGTCGGTGCAGGCGGCGCGGGGAGGGATCGAGAACCTGCTCGCGTTGATCGCGCTCATCAGCATCAACGTCGCGGTGTTCAATCTGCTGCCCATTCCGATTCTCGATGGCGGGCAGATCGTGCTCAACGTCGCGGAATCGATAAAGGGGAGCGCGTTCAGCCTCAAGACCCGCGAGCGGATACTCAAGGGCGGGCTCGTGATCATCGCCGCGTTGTTCGTGACCGTGATGTTCAACGACATCAGCCGGAACATGCAGGGGATAGTCCGGCTGGTCGGGCGTCTGTTCGGCTCGGCGTGAGGGTGCCCGTTACGGCTTTCGCCAGGGAGGGAGAATGTCGGCGTCCGATTCAGACGAAGACTCGATGACGTCGTACAGTTACGAGCGCGGACATCCCCCGACGCAGGACGGCATGTCGCTCGAGCATACGCCGATCAAGGGCGTCGTATCGATCTTCAGCGGGAACGAGAAGAAGGGACGCTGGGAGCTGCCAGGCCGCATGCGGGTGCTGTCGATCTTCGGCTCGGTCAAGCTCGATCTCCGGCAGGCGATCGTCCCGCCCGGGGTTTCTGTGATCGAGACGCTCACCATCTTCGGCAGCATCGAGATCATCGTTCCACCGGAGATCGACGTTCAATGCGACGGTGACGCCGTTCTGGGCGCATTCACACTGCACCGGAGCAGGAAAGGACCGGCATCAGTTCCGCCGCCACCAGGTGCGCCGGTAATACACGTCGTCGGCGATGCATATGTGGGCGCGGTGACGATTCAGGTGAAAGCTCCGCGCGAGAAGATCTTCGGTCATCTCGGCCGAAAGCTTTTGGGCAAGTAATAGTTGTCCGCTTCACTCCCGCATGCTTCTGGAGATTGGTGCGAATCCCGCGCGTTGCGAATAGCATTTCCGTGCTGGGGAGGCGAGAGTACCCGCTTCGGCGGCTAACGCGCTTACACGCTGGGCCGACGCCCAGAGGGCACCCGCTCGCCCGGTGTATTCTTATCGCTCCATGTCGGCGAGTCTCTTGCTACGCGCGACGCCGCCTGCGCGGATACTCTCACCTCCCCTACACAGACCCAGACTGCAACGGCGGGAGCCGCCACGCTCGCGTCGTGTGCGAGCGTGGATCGTGCGAACTTCAGGCGTGCTCGCTTCCTCCGTGCCGTAGTCGCGCCGCCGCGGAGCGAGTGCCGATGACCAGCGCGCTTGGGTCACGAGACGGACTAGGTGGTGGGTCGGAGGGGGGATCGGGTGGAGCGGCCTCTCGCGTAGCGAGAGACTCGCGACACGGAGCCGTACGAATTAGCCGGCGAGGCTCGATGCGTGTAAGTGAGGGGCCGCGGAGCCGGTCCCCCCTCCGACTCACCGGGGAGCATGATCCAACCCGGGGATGGCACCGCGGTTCAGACATGCCGTCGGACAGCCTGTCCACGCCTACGAGTCCCGACTAAATTTGAAGGTTATGGCTTTTCCGGGCCTGGCCGAGCGCGTGGCTGAGGTAAGGCAGCGCATCGAAGCCGCACGCGAGCGCGGCGGGCACGGCCAGCAGGTGACGATCGTGGCGGTCACCAAGACCCACGGTCCCGAAGCGGCGCGAGCCGCATACGAGTGCGGGCTTCACGACGTCGGTGAGAACAAGGTTCAGGAAGCGCTCAGGAAAGCGGCTGCGGTGGAAGTTCCGGTTCGCTGGCATCTGATCGGACACCTGCAGCGAAACAAGTTGAAAGCGCTCGACCATTTCGTGCTCCTGCATTCGCTCGACAGCGCCCGGCTTGCGACCGCTGTCTCTGAATACGGAGTGACGCGCGGTCGGGCAGTCGATGTGCTGGTACAGCTCAGGTTGTCGGGAGAAGACACCAAGGGCGGATTCGATTTGTCGGAGCTGCTGCCCGAAGCGGAGAGGCTTGCGACGCTGGCGGGAATTCGGGTTCGCGGCGTCATGACAATGGCTAGCTTTACCGCGACGGCAACGGAGCTTCATCGCACGTTCGCGGAGACCCGCGCGGCGCGGCAGGTGTTGGTCGAGGCAGGGCATCCGGCGACGGAGCTGTCGATGGGGATGTCGAACGATTTCGAGATCGCGGTGGAAGAAGGCGCGACACTAGTGCGGCTCGGTACCACCCTCTTCGGAGCGAGGGAATAGATGATTGACGAAGCTTTTCACCTGACACCACTCGACGTTCGGCGCTACGACTTTGGCCGCGCGCTGCGCGGCTACAACCCGGCGCGGGTGGATCAATTCAGGGATCAGGTTGCCGAGGAGATGGAGCGTTTGACCCGGATCAACCAGGACCTGGACGCGAAGGCGCGCAGCTTCCACGAGCAGCTCCGCGCTTTCCGCGAGCGCGACAAGGCCTTGAACGACGCGCTGGTATCGGCGCAGCAGCTCCGTGGCGAGGTGCGCGAGCAGGCTGAAAGGGAAGCGGGGCTGATTCTCCGCGAGGCTCAGGCCGAGGGAGAGCGGATCATCGAGGGCGCGAAAGCCGACGTCCGCCGGATGGAAGAAGAGCTCGACAATCTCGATCGCTCGCGACGCACGTACCTCGCCCAGATGCGGACTCTGATCGCGAGACAGCTGTCGGAGGTCGAGGCGTCCGATTCCGCTCCCGTCGCTACGCCCTCCGGACGGCCGACGCAATCAACCAACTCCTCGGGGCAACAAGACCGATGACCGCGGTTCGCCCCGTGCCGTCAGCGGCGGGGGGAGACGCGAAGGGCCAGCGATTCCGACTGCTTCCGACTGATCGCTCACCCGACGACCTCGAGAAAGAAGTGCTCGGCCTCTGGAAGGAGGAGAAGCTCTTCGAGCAGACCCAGGTGAACTCCGAGGGGAAGCCGGAGTTCGTGTTCTTCGAGGGTCCGCCAACCGCGAACGGCCGTCCGGGCATCCACCACGTGTTCTCACGAACGGTGAAGGATCTGTTCTGCCGCCACCGCGCCATGCGTGGATTTCACGTAACCCGCAAAGCGGGTTGGGATACCCACGGGCTGCCGGTCGAAATCGAAGTCGAGAAGCGGATCGAAACCGAGTTCGGGGTCCGGACGGCCAAGCAGCAGATCGAGAAGATCGGAGTCGAGCGGTTCAACGAGATGTGCCGCGAAAGCGTGTGGCGGTACAAGACCGACTGGGAAGAGCTGAGCGAGCGAATAGGCTACTGGCTCGATTACAGCGACCCTTACGTCACCTACTCCAACGACTACATCGAGAGCGTGTGGTGGGCGCTCGCGACGCTGTTCCGGCGCGGCAGGCTCAGTCGCGGACACAAGGTGCTGCCGTATTGCGCCCGCTGCGGAACGACGCTCTCGAGTCACGAGGTCGCCCAGGGTTACAAGGATGTGAAAGATCCGAGTGCCTATGTCGCGCTCGATCTGGCCGTTCGAGCCGGGTTGCCGCGACGCCGGATTCTCGTTTGGACCACGACGCCGTGGACGCTCGTATCGAACGTTGCCCTCGCCGTGAATCCCGCGCTCGAGTATGTGGAGCTGCGTAAGAAAAACTCGGACGCCGATGAAACGATAATCCTGGCGAGCTCGCGAGCAGGCGCTGTTCTCGGTGATGATTTCGTGGGACGGTGGGAAACCATACGAGCGTTCCCGGGCAGTGAGCTGGTAGGCCTTGGTTACGAGCGGCCGCTTGACTGGGTGTCCTATGCCGAAGGAAAGCACGAGATCATCGTCGGCGAGGCTTTCGTCTCGGCCGAGGAGGGGACGGGCGTAGTTCACATGGCGCCCGCTTTCGGCGCGGACGACTACGCGGCGGGGATCCGGAACGGGCTCGCCTTTTTGCAGCCGGTCGATTTGCGCGGGGAATTTCCGGCGCAGATGCCGCTCGTCGGCGGGAAATTCGTGAAGGATGCCGATCCGATCATCCTCGATGAGCTCAAGCGCCGCGGCGTCCTCTGGAAGACGACGACGTTCGAGCACTCATACCCGCACTGCTGGCGCTGCGAGACGCCCCTCCTGTACTACGCGCGCACGTCGTGGTTCGTGCGCACCACGGAGTTCAAGGATGCGATGCTCGTGCGCAATGCGCGCGTAGACTGGCACCCGGCGGAGATCGGCGAGGGACGGTTTGGTGAATGGCTCACCAACAACGTCGACTGGGCCGTATCGCGCGATCGCTACTGGGGCACGCCGCTTCCCATCTGGGTGTGCGACAGGGACGACTCGCACGCCGAAGCGGTAGGAAGCTACGCCGAGCTCGACGAACGATCGGGGACGCGCCGCGAGCCGACATTCGACCCGCACAAGCCATTCATCGACAAGTATCAGTGGCCCTGCAAGTGCGGCGGGACGATGTCGCGCACTCCTGAAGTGGTCGACGCCTGGTTCGATTCGGGCTCGATGCCGTTCGCGCAGTGGCATTTTCCATTCGAGAACAAGGCCACGTTCGAGAGCCATTATCCGGCGGATTTCATCGCCGAGGGAATCGATCAGACCCGCGGCTGGTTCTATTCCCTGCTGGCAATCGCCAGCGGGTTGGGCGACGTGCTTCCGAACAATCTCCTCGCGCACGAGAGCGGATCGTCCGCCCTCGGAGACACCGCGCCTTATCGGGCGGTCGTCGTCAACGACCTGGTTCAGGACGCGGACGGGCAGAAGATGTCCAAGAGCCGCGGAAATGTCGTCGATCCTGGAACGGTGATACCGCGCCACGGTGCCGACGCCGTGCGGTTGTTCCTCACCACGTCGAGCCAGATCTGGATGCCGCGTCGGTTCGACGAAGCGGGAATCCGCGACACCGCCGGCCGCTTTCTGCTGACGTTCAAGAACGTCTACACCGGAATCTTCGCCGAGTATGCGAACTTCGGCTGGGAGCCGTCACCCGCCGATCCGAACCCCGAGACGCGTCCGGTTCTCGACCGCTGGATTCTCTCCCGTCTGGCGTCGGTGGAGAAGGAAGTGGATGAGCTACTCGGTCGCTACGAGGCGACCGCTGCCGCCAAGACGGCAATGACGTTCTTCGACGAGGACGTGTCAAAGTGGTATGTACGCCAGAGCCGCCACCGCTTCTACGACGTTGACGAGGACGACAACCGCGCTGCCTTCGCGACGCTTCACGAGATCCTGGCCGTCACCAGCCGGCTGCTTGCCCCGTTCGCGCCGTTCGTTACCGATTGGGTGCACCGCGAGCTGACGGGGACCTCAGTGCATCTCGCCAGCTTCACGCGCCCGCGGCCGGGCGCCGTTGACGTCGACCTCGAGCGCTCGATGGCGCACATCCGGACGCTGGCGACGCTGGGCCGCGCTGCCCGCGAGGAGGCGGGGGTAAAGGTTCGCCAGCCCCTCGCCCGCCTCGTCTGCGTGGTGCCTCTGCCCGGCTCCGTCTTCCGGGGCGGGGAAGCGCGCGCAACGGGGGTTCTGGAGCAGCTGACGCCCCTCCTCGCGGCCGAGCTCAACATAAAAAACGTCGAATTCATCTCCAGCGCCGACGACCTAGTAATTTTAGAGGCCAAGCCGAATTTCCGTTCGCTGGGTAAGAAGTTCGGCAAGAAGACGCCGCTCGCGAGCGAGGCGGTGCAGGCTCTGAACAACGAAGCCCTGCGCGCGTTCGAGGCCGGGCAGCCGTTGTACGTTTCCGTCGAGAACGAGTCACGGGAGCTGAGCGCCGAAGACCTGACCGTCGTTCGTCGCGCTTCAGGTGATCTGGTGGTGAAGGAAGAGGCGGGCTACTTCGCGGCGCTGGATTCAACGGTGACGCGGGAGCTGAGACTCGAAGGGCTGGCCCGCGAGCTGGTCAGCCGGATACAGCGGTTCAGGAAGGAATCGGGGCTCGCGGTGAGCGACCGGATTCGACTCGTGGTAAGGGCCGACGCAGAGGTCCAGGAAGCTGTATCTGCGTTCAGGAAGTGGATCTCCGACGAAGTTCTCGCGCTCGACGTGAGCGTCGGCGAACAAATCGAAAGCAAATACGCGACGCACACGTTCGACCTCGAGGGTCAGAGCGTAACAGTCGCCATCGAGAGGGCAGGATAGAATGGCAACAGCAGCTGGAAAGAAGGCGACGGCGAAAGCCGCGCCGAAGCCAAAGGCGAAGGCGAAGGCCGCGCCGAAGCCGAAGGCGATGACCAAGAAGAGCCTTCAGCATTTCGAGAAGCGCCTGCTCGAGGAGCGTAAGCGCGTCCTCAAGGAGCTGGGTCACTACGACGAAACGTTCGGGTCAACCCCGCAGGGCGCCGACGGAGATCTGAGCGCCTATTCCTTCCACATGGCCGACCAGGGCACGGACGCGATGGAGCGCGAGAAGGCGTTTCTGTTCGCGAGCCAGGAAGGGCGGTTTCTGTGGCATATCGACGAAGCACTGCGCCGCCTCTACCGCAATCCCGAGCAGTTCGGGAGGTGCCACAACTGCGGGCAGGAGATCGCATTCGAGCGTCTGGATGCCCTGCCGCACGCCCGCTATTGCATCGAGTGCAAGCAACGCGAAGAAGATGGAAAGCGCCAAGCCTAACCCGCCCCTCTTCTGGGGCGTTCTGATCGTGGTCGTCGCGCTCGACGTAGTGACGAAAGTGCTGGCCGTGGCGAACCTTTCGCCGCAACACATCCCGCACGATGTGCTGGGCGACCAGCTGCGGTTCACACTCGTTTATAATCCGGGAGCGGCATTCGGACTCAACCTCGGAAGCTATTCGCGGTGGATCTTCATGGCGCTCACAATTGGCGCGCTCGTCGTGCTGGGACGGCTCTATCAGGCGACGAAGCAGGGTGATCTGTTCCGCACTCTCGCGCTGGGCCTGGTCTGCGGCGGAGCCGTCGGCAACCTGATCGACCGGGTTCGCTCGCCCCTCGGGGTCGTCGATTTCATCGACGTCGGACTGCGCGACATGCGCTGGCCAACGTTCAATGTCGCGGACATGGCGGTGAGCATCGGTGCGTTTCTTCTCGCCTGGGTGCTGTGGGGAGAGGAGCGCGAGACGGCGCTGGTGCGGGCCGCTCCAGTCTCGGAAACGTCGACCGAGGGATAGGGTCTGAGCGGCGTTCTCGATCTCACGGTAGAGGCGGACAGCGATGTTCGCCTCGATTTGTTTATCGCCCAGCGAGCTGAGCTTTCGCGCACCCAGGCCGCCACCCTGATCGCCCAGGGGAACGTCACCGTCGACGGTCGCCGCGAGAAAGCGAGCTACCGCGTGCAGCGAAGTGACAGCGTTCGGGTGACGATCCCCGCGACCGAAAAGCGGGACATCTCCGGCGAGGACATTCCCCTCACGATCCTCTACGAGGACGAGTCGCTGCTCGTAGTCGACAAGCCGGCGGGGATGGTCGTCCACCCCGCCCCCGGCAACTGGAGTGGAACGCTCGTCAACGCCCTCCTCGGCCGTGGAGATCGCACCCTGCCGGCCGCCGAGGACGAGCGAGCCGGGATAGTCCACCGGCTGGACAAGGAGACCTCGGGCCTGCTAGTGGTCGCGAAAACAGAGCGAGCGCATCGAATCCTGAGCTCGGCCCTGGCGGCGAGGCGGGTCGTACGTCGGTACGCGGTGGTGGTGTGGGGGCACCTTCGGTCGGACACGATCACGATCGACCAGCCGATCGCCCGCGACCCCCGAGACCGGAAGCGCATGGCAATCGTCATTAAAGGTCGGCCGGCCAAGACCGACTTCTTACGCCTTGCGCGGTTCGACGCGGGGGACCTTCTTCGTGCACATCTTCATTCGGGACGCACTCACCAGATTCGCGTTCATCTTGCGTCCATCGGCCATCCGGTCATGGGCGACGATGTGTATGGCGGGGGCGGTGGCCGGCGAGTGGCTGGCCTGCCTGCCAAGCGACATTTCCTCCACGCGGCATGGCTCGCGTTCAACCACCCCGTGACCGGAAAACCGATCGACCTCAGGTCTCCGCTTCCCCCGGACCTGGCAGGTGCCCTGGCAACGGTCGCCGGTGAGCACGCGCTCCCCGGCGGCGCGGACGCCCTCACGGCGCTCGGGTTTTATGACTGAGGTCGCCGTGCCCGAAGATCAGCTGCAGAGCGAGGATCTGCCGGCGCCAACCAGACGCCTGCTGGTGTTCGAGGCGGGCGGGGGCACGTTTGCCACCGAAATGAGCGCGGTGCGCGAGATTGTCCCTTCTCAGCCAGTGACGCGTCTTCCAGGAGCGCCGCTGACGGTCTCAGGCCTGATAAATCTCCGGGGGACGATTGTTACGGTCGTCGACGCCGGTTCGTGTCTCGGCAAGTCGCCCTGGCGGCGGATCGGGGGTCTGGTGCTGCTCGCGGCATACCAGGATGGCGTCATCGGGATCGGAATCGACGACGTTCGCGACATTCATGACGTGACGGAAGACAGATTCGGCGTCGCGCCAACGGGCACGCCCGACGGCGCCGTCGTATGCGGCGTGGTCGAGATCGACGGCGAACAGGTGCCTTTGCTGGACATACCGGTGATGATTCGGGATGTACTCGGACAACAGGAGGCAGGGTGAGCAGCACGGTGCTGGTGTGCGACGACGCGGTGTTCATGCGGACCATGGTCAGCGACATTCTCGCCCAGGCGGGATTCACGGTCGTCGGTGAGGCGGAGAACGGGAAGCAGGCGGTCGAGAAATATCAGCAGCTCAAGCCGGACCTCGTGACGATGGACATCATCATGCCCGAGATGGGCGGGATCGAGGCGGTCAAGCAGATAACGCAGCTCGACCCGGCGGCGCGGATCCTCATGTGCAGCGCAATGGGGCAGCAGGCTCTGGTGCAGGAAGCGCTCGCCGCCGGCGCGCGCGACTTCGTCGTGAAGCCGTTCCAGCCGAGCCGGGTTCTCGAAGCGGTGCAGCGAGTGCTTGCCTGAGTGGATAACGCCAAGTACGCCGCACTCTTTCTCACGGAGAGCCAGGAACACCTCCTCGAGATAAACAACGCGCTGCTCGAGCTGGAGCGCGGCGAGAGCGATGCGTCCGTCGCCCGGCTTTTTCGCTCCGTGCACAGCATGAAGGGGATGAGCGCGGCGATGGGTTACAACTCGGTCGCCGAGCTGTCGCACGAGATGGAGACGCTCTTCGACAAGATCCGGAGCGGCAGCCTCCTCGTCACCCCTCCGATCGTCGACACTCTTTTCGCGTGCGCTGACGCCCTGGAGCACGCGGTGAGCCTCGCAACGGCGGATCCGCCCCAGGAGCTCGATGTGAGCGGGGTAATCGAGCGGCTCGGGATCGTCGGGGCCGAAAGCCCGCAGACGTTCACCGCCGAATTCGCTGTCGCGGAAAAGGAAAAAACCGCGTCGATGGCGCAGTCTCAGACGGGTCCGCGGCACGTCCGCATCGATGCGCGCCGGCTCGACACGCTGATGGACATGATCGGAGAGCTCGTCATCGCGCGCGACCGCCTCACCCAGATCGCCGACTCGGTCGGCGATCTCGCGCTGGTCGAGGCGACGCTTCACGCGTCGCAGATGATAACCACGCTTCAGAACGAGATCATGAAAAGCAGGCTGGTTCCGGTCGGGCAGGTGTTCGACCGCTTCCCCCGTCTCGTGCGCGACACCGCCAGATCTCTGGGCAAGGACGTCGATTTCCGGATCGAAGGAAAGGAAATCGAGCTGGACCGCTCGATGCTCGACGAGATGGGCGAGCCCGTGCTGCACATGCTGCGCAACGCCCTCGATCACGGCATCGAGTCGCCGGCCGAGCGGAAAGCGGCGGGAAAATCGCCGGTCGCCACCGTTACGCTCGCCGCCGAGCGCGACCGCGCGACCGTGCTCATTCACGTCGTGGACGACGGCCGCGGCATCGACGAGGCACGGGTGCTCCCCCGGGCAAAAGAGCTGGGGCTCGTCGACCGGACGGCAACGCATCTTTCCAACGAGGAGCTGATTGCCGTAATCTCCCGGCCGGGCTTTTCAACTGCCGAGCGCGTGACCGACATCTCCGGCCGCGGCGTCGGCTTCGACATCGTCAGCAGCAAGGTGAGATCGCTTGGCGGCTCTCTCGAGGTGCGCACGAGCGCGGGATCGGGAACGACGGTGAGCATGCGGCTGCCGTTGACCCTCGCGATTTCGCGCGCGCTGCTGGCGAGAGTGGACCGCGAGATCTACGCTATACCGCTGACACACGTCGTCGAGACCTTTGCCCTCTCCGAGCCGATGCTTCAGCAGTCGAAGGGAAGGGAGGTTCTCACGATCCGGGACGATGCGTTTCCGGCCGTTCGGCTGCGGGAGCGCGTCGGCCTCCCGCCGCGGAACGGCGCCGGCGGCCAGGTCGTCCTTGTCGAGCTGGCCGAGAGGCGCGCGGCAATTATCGTCGACGAGTTCGTCGGCCAGCAGGAGATAGTGGTGAAGCACTTCACCGGCGTTTCGGGGAGCAGGAACCTGTTCAGTGGGGCCACAATACTTGGCGACGGCGCTCCGGCGCTGATAATCGACGCATCAACTCTTCTCTGAAATGAGCCCTCAACAGCAGTCCCCCCGGAACAACGTCGACCCGCGTGCCGCCGCTCTCATGAGCAGCGCCAGATTCGATGCGCTCCGCGAGGTCGCCAACATCGGCGCCGGACACGCCGCTACCGCGCTGTCGACGCTCACCTCGACCCGCATCATGATCAGCGTGCCGATGGTGAACGTGGTTCCGCCCGGAGATTTCGTTCCCGAGATTCCGCCTGGAGTGGAAGTGGTGGCGGTCCAGATGGGCATGTCGGGCAGCATCAACGGGCGGACCGTTTTTCTCCTTCCGCTAGACGCCGGAGTTCAGCTGGCGGAGCGCATGCTTCGACGCCCGCGGGGCTCGTCCAAGGGCCTGGGCGAGCTCGAGCAGTCGGCGCTCAACGAAGCCGGCAACATCCTGGCTGGCGCGTATCTCACGGCGCTCAGTGAATTCCTGAAGATGAGACTGATGTTGTCTCCGCCGACCCTGTCGAGGGGAGACACCATGCACGCTCTCGACGCTTTCGGAGACCACGCGCCCCGTGCCGAAGCGCCGATACTGTGTGTCGAGACCGAATTCTTCCTCGAGGAGCCATCGGAGAGCCTGCAGGGCTTTTTCCTGCTCGTCCCGGATGCGGACGCGTTCGATGCCATCTTCCGCGCGGTGCGCGTGGCCTGAGCTGATGACAGCAGCGCCATCTGCCCGCCCATCGGCAGCCGCAAACGGCGGGGAGATCGACATCCTGAGATCCTTCGCCCGCCGCATCGATCCATCCGATGCGGGGGCGTACAACAATCTCGGAGTTCTCTATTTCCGCAAAGGGCTGACCGACGAGGCGATAACCGCGTTTTCGCGCGCGCTCGCCCTCGACGAGCGGATGCGTGTCGCCCGCCGGAATCTCGAGATCGCCTATGGCGACAGCGACCTGGTCGAGCGCGGGCTCGAAGCGCTCGAAGAGCGTCTGCGGGCTGACCCGGCGGATCTCGAGGCGCTCGTTCAGAGCGCGATCGCGGAGAAGACCGCCGGACGACAGGACCGCGCGCACGCTCTCCTCCAGCGCGCCGTCGAGCTCGACCCCGACAGCTCCGTCATTCATTTTCTCCTCGCCGAGACGCTCTACAATCGCGGTCTGAGCGAGCAGGCAATGCGCTCGGTACGCCGGTCGATCGAGCTCAATCCGGAAAACCCGGACGCGCAGTACCTTCTCGGATTCCTGCTCGGTGACCTGGGGCGCGCTGAAGAGGCGGCCGAAGCGAACCGTCGCGCCGTGATGCTGAATCCGACGCTCGTGCGCGCGCAGGCGAATCTTTCTCTCGAGCGCTACCGGTCGGCGGACACGACTCCGAGTCACGGCCAAAGGACATCCGCGAGCGCGCACATCAGCCTTGGCCGCGCGCTTCGCCAGAAGGGCTACTTCAATGAAGCGCTGCAGGAGTACGAGAAGGCGATCGAGGGAGGCGAGGCGAACGCCGAAGTCCTGCAGGCGATGCTGGAGCTGTATCTGCTGCAGCGGGATACCGGCGCGGCAATCGCAACCTCCGACCGGTTCGCGCGCGAGTATTCCCCGACGGCCAAGGCGTGGAATGGCCGGGGAGTGGCGCTTCAGCTCGAGGGAAGGCACGCCGAGGCGGAGGACGCGTACACCCGCGCGCTCGATCTCGATCCGTCGTACCCGTTTTCCCATAACAACATCGGGGTGCTGCTCTGGCACAAGGATGACACCAAGGGAGCGATCAACGCTTTTCGACGCGCTTTACAGGCCGCTGCGTCACCCGTCGAGGCGCGGCTCAACCTCGCGCTCGGCCTGTTCAAGCGGAAGCACACGGAGCTCGCACTCGACGCGTACCGCCAGGTCCTCACCGCCGCGCCCGAGCATCCTGTCGCGTGGAATGGAATCGGCCTGATCCTGGTGGAGCTCGGCAAACATGCGGAAGCGAGAAACGCGTTTGCGCGCGCGATCCAGGCGGATCCCAACTTTGCCGAGGCGCATTACAATCTGAGCTTCACGCTCTCGAATCTCGGTGATTTCACCGCGGCACTCCGCGAAACCAAGCGGGCGCTGTCGCTCGATCCGATGTACACGCCACAGAAGCTCGCCCTGGCGATCGAGCTGCCGCACGAAGAAATACGGCTCACCGTGGCGCCGCCGATCACCGAATCCAGCGAGCCCGTCGATCAGGTCGCCGACTTTCATTTCGACCCCTCGATGATCGAGCGGCTGTTCGCGGCGCCGCCGGCGCGGGTCGAGACCGCGCCGGAAGATCCGCTCGCGGGCTTCACGCTGGCGAGAGACTTCATCACCAAGGGACTCTACGAGCGCGCGCAGGCCGAAATTGCGCGGGCGCTGGCGCGAGGCGGCGACAAGGTTCTCGGTCTCGTCCTCGCCGGCGATTCATTCGCGGCGCAGGGACTCCACGGTGAGGC
>JBGTEZ010000155.1:0-6454 GCA_041747535.1 Gemmatimonadaceae bacterium | reverse complement strand
TAGGCTTCGGATATCAGATCGAATATCTCGACGATATCAGGATCGATGTCGATGTCGCGCGTTTTCTCCACGTGCTTCGCAAAGGTCGGGAGCGTCGGCCAGAGACGCAGCGCCGCGGCGAATCGCGGATCGGTTGCCAGCGAGCGCCGGTACGGAAGCTGGCTCGCTTCCTCGATCAGCAGGCGGTCGGCGGCGGGCGATGTCAGGTAGGCAACGAATCGCGCTGCTTCGTCGGGATGCCGCGTCGTTGAAAAGATCGCAATGTTGCGCAGATCAGCGAATGCGTAGTGGTCAGCCGGGCTCGATCCGTCGGCGGCCGGCACAGGCGTCACGTCGTACCGGAGCCCCTGGATCTTGAGCTCGTTCAGCTCCTTGAGGAACCAGGGCCCGATGATCTTCATCGCGACGGTGCCGTCGATGAAGGGATCGCGACCCAGCGCGAAGTTGGAGCGGGGGAGCGTGCCTTCGGCGAACCCGCGCCGCAACACGTCCAGAGCGGCTGTTGCCGCTTCGTTCTCGAACACCACCTTTCCGTTGACGACCAGCGTCCGCCCTCCGGAGCTCGCGAGGTAGAGCGGATAGAAGTCGTAGAAGCGCTCGTGCCATGTCGTCTTGAGCGTTGCCCAGAACGCCCAGCGATCCTTCCTGCCGTCGCCATCGGTATCCCGTGTCAGCTGGCGGAATGCCTCGAGCAGCTCGCTGTGGGTGCGCGGTGGCGCAACGCCGGCTCGCGCGAGCAGATCGATGTTGTACATCAACATCTCAGGATTGGTCTTCCACGGGAATGCGTAGATACCGCTGTCGGGCAGTCGGAGCGACGACAGCATCGCCGGGTTTGTGCGCTCTCTCAGCCGCGCGGCGGTGGCGACGCGGGTGTCGAGCCGCACCACGCCGCTGGCTCTTACCAGCCGGGCGAGCAGCGCCGACGAGACATTGGAGCTGACGTCGGGCGTCGCCTTCGCGACAATCGCCGCAAGGAGTACCTCCTCCGAAGAACGGCCCGCCGGCAACGGTTGCACGCGCACCTGCACGCCGGGATTCTCGGCGTTCCACTGAGCGGTGAGCTGCATGGCAACCCGCGTCTCCGTCGGATTGGCTGCCGGCCAGTAGGTCAGTGTGATCGGAGGAGCCGGGTTCGCGGGGCTCGCGATCGCGATCGAGCCGTTTGCGGCGCGCCTGAGCACCAGTCGTTCGGTGCCAGGTCCGGCAAACTCTCTCGTGTCCGGAACATCTGCGAGTGAGGGCGACGGCTCGCCAACAGCGCGGTATCGCATGTATCTTGCCGCGCCGGGATTGCCCGCGACGCGTTGAAGCGCGAGCAATCCCTCGATCGTCGATTCCGCGCCGGCGTTCCGATTGACACGGAGCGGGGCCGGACCGTCGATTCCGTCGAAGGTGCGTCCGTTCTTCTCGTCGTACATGTCGATGCGCGCGGGATTGGCGCCGACGAACCAGGCCGCGACCAATCCAGCGAACACGGCGTAGTCACGCTCGCCCGTCGCATCGGCGAGAGCCAGATAGCCCTCGACGATCGGTCCCACTCCGTACGCGATCTGCGGATACCACTCGGTAGGCCCGCTGCCCGTCGAGGCGCGCGTGGTAACGGTGGATGCCACCTGGCCCGCGAGCAGGAACCGCCCCCAGAGCGCGTCGGCTTCACGCCGGGCGGCGGCGATCAGATCCGGACGATTCAGCACTACCCCCGCCTCGGCTAGCGCGGCGGTCGATCGCGATCCCCACGCGTGCCACGCGGTTCCCGGAGCATCGACGCGTGCCCCCCAGGGTGGAGCGTTCATCGATCCGCTCGACAAGGGAACCAGAAGCGCCGCCGTTCGCGATGCCAGCAATGCGATTCGCGGTGACGGCTCCGCGCGCTCGAGCGCCAGCAATCCCAGCAATGCTTCCGCGGTCGCCGTCGCCGAGCCACCGATCAGGCGGCCGGCGTCGATTTCGCGAGTCATCCTGGTCACGGCACGATCGAGCACAGGGCGGAGAGGGCGCAGCTCGGCCGAATCCCGCGGACCGAGCACGCGCACGGCTTCGCCGAGCGCCCAGATACTGCGCGCGGCCCAATACGACATGCTCTTGCGGCTGCTCACCGCGTCCCGGTTGAGCCGACCACGGGCGTCGATGAAGTTCACGAACTCGCCGTCCCCCTGCTCCATGGCAAGGACGAACGCGAGCAGGCCGACGGCGTCATCTCGCGCGCGAGTGTCACCGCTGGATTCGTAGGCGCGGAGATACACGACCGCCGCTCGCGCGACATCGTCGAGGGCGGTGATGCCTTCATAGCCGTCGCGCGCGGGAGAACCCGTCGGGCGATAATCGGGCGCCTCGGCGTAAAGCGCGACCACGCGCACTGGCCGGCCGTTCACCACGGCATCGAGACCGAGGCTCCGCAGGTAATCCAGACGGATTGCCAGCGGTTCGGGTCCGGGAGGCGATGCCACCGTATCTGGCTGCCGATCGCAACCCAAGAGCAGCACCATTGCCAGGACCACCAACGCGCGAGCTGGAACCGAGCCCGCCGCGCCGAGCGAGCGGTCCGGGAGGATGCTCGCGACTCTCACTGAACCACGGGCAAAATCACAGGGGCACGCCGCCCTGCTTCAGGCGAATCGCTTCCGCGAGCGATGCGACGAGCTCTCCCTTCCGCACCCGCGCGCCACCAACCGAGACGTCCGCGGCGCCGTAGTAGACGAATAAATGTTCGCCTCGCTCGACGAGACCCTGCGGAAACACCACTCGAATTCCGGTGATGAAATTGGCCGGATCGACCTGGGGCACGATTCGCTGCTCGATCTCGTAGGGGGCGTCGGGTTTGAGCGCCGGCGAATCCGAGACATACAGGACGTTTTCCGGGTTCTCCAGGTCGAGCACGCACCAGCCCATCGAGTAGACGTTTCCTTCCTCGATCGCCGTCGCGCCGTGAAACGGAAACAGCCAACCGACGTTCGTGCGAATTGGCGGCGCCCCCGCGCCAACCCGTGAGCTGCGCCATGTTCCCGGACGCGGTCCGACGAGCGGGACGCCTCGCTCCGGCCAGCTCGACTCGAGCGACGGCACTCTGATACACACGATGCGCGGCATCGGGCGGTGAAGGATCACATACTGGCCGTCGACCTTTTCCGGAAAGATGACGCAGTTCTTGTTTTCTCCGGCGATGCGCGGGCCGTGGCGGCGATAGCGCTCCGGCGCGAGGATATCGTCGGTTGTAATCAGACAGACGCGGGGGCCGGCCGGCGAATAGCCCGTATAGGTTATCGCGTAGCGGCGCTCTTCCTCGAGCCAGGTGACGCGCGCGTCTTCAACACCCCATTCCTCGTACGACTCTTCGCGCCGGATTGCCGGCCGATCCCGGATCTCGTCGATTCGGTCGCCATCCGAGGACAGCGCGATTGCAATCGACGAGCGGCGAGTCTCTTCCTCGAAGACACGCACGAGCAGGACTACCTTCCCGCTCGCGTGATCGACGGTCGCGCCCGGGTTGAACGTTCCGGTGGCACGGGTAAACGAGATCTGCGGCGGCTGGACGAGAGGGTTGCTCTCGAGCCTCTCGAGCGGCGCGATCACGCGGCGGGCCCCCGGAGCCATGCCGCGTAGAGTCGCTCGAAGCTCGCTTCGGGTGCGCGATAGTACTCGTCTGCGCTCACATCGAGAATCCGGCGCGGTGGCGTCGGCGATCCAGAGAGGCCGGCTGCGTCCCTGCGCTTTCTGAAGCTCCGGAACACCGCGGCAGCCGGCTTCTCGGTCCCGTCGGCGCGCACCAGGCCGAACGTGCGCTCACGTACGGCGGTGTTGAACGGCGGTCGATCGAACAGTCGCGCATCGTAGTCGCCGTAACACCAGGCGTATGCCCCCGCCGCGCCACTTTTCTCCAGACCATTGAGCACGATCTCGTAGTACCGCGCAGCTTCCTGCTCGGAGGCGAGGTACTGGCAGCGGGGAGTCCCAAGAAAATCGTCGTCGATCGTGTGTCCGGCGACGCCTGGCGGAGCGGTGCACAAGCCGAACTCCTGCATGAAGGTGCCGCGGTCACGGCCCGCCATGTCGCGCGTGAGCGCGCAGGCAAACGGGACCAGCTCCGGATCGAGAAAGGATCGGGCCTGATCGCAGTAGAGCGGGTAGGCGTGCATCACGTCCTCATCCACCACTCCCGCCAGCTCGTCGATGCGCATGTTGTTGTCGGTCGTGAGCGACGGCAGGTGCGCGCCGATCCGGATCGGCATACCCGGCGAGACTTTGCGAACCGCATTCGCGAGCAGCGTTGCCCAGACGCAGGCGGCATCCCGGGTCTCGGGTCGCTGCGCGTCGTCGATCTCGTTGGCGAGGTCGAACGCACGAATCGCGTCGTCGCCGGAGAGTGCCCGCGCGCACGTTTCGGCCAGCATCGCCTGCGAGCGCAGGATCGTGGGATCCGAGTACAGATCGCCCGGCCGCCCGTGCGCATCCAGCATCCACGCCGGCCACCAGATGTGGCCGCTCATGTTCACGACCATGAGAGTAGGCACGACCTGGAGTCCCGCATCCTTTCCCGCCCGTGCCACCTCCACGAGCCGTGCAACCATGTCGGCAGCGACGGTCAGAGGCCCGGGAAGGAAATCCGGCGCCATTGTGAAGATGCGGACCACATCGAAGCCAAGCGCGGCGATCTGGGCCATTTCATCCCTGACCTCGACGATATCGAGCTCACGCCACATGTACATCGCACTGCGCCGCGGCCAGTAATTGACCCCCAGCTCGAAGGTCACGTCTCCGAAAGGCCGGAGAGAATCTCCGCTAGCGAAAGGTCCGCAACGGCCATTACGGCGTCGGCTGCGCCGTAATAGGTGCGAACGAGATCGCCTTCCGCGATGACGCCGCAGGTGAACACGACGTCGCCGTAGAAGCCCTCGCGCTCGTAGGTGGCTTCCGGCCTGAGGATGGGCTCGCGCGACCGCGCGAGCACTTTGCCCGGATCGTGGATGTCGAGCAACAGAGCACCCAGTGAGTACGTCGGCGGTGAGGCAGTGACACCGTGGTATATCGCCAGCCAGGCATCAGTTCTCCCGGTGTGGACGCGGAAGGGAACCGCGCCGCCGCCGATCTTCAGGTCATCCCATTGGCCCGGCCGCGCCGTTGCAACGAGGCAATGACTGCCCCAGGAGATGAGGTCGGGCGAGGTAGCCAGCCAGATGGAAGGCTGACCCAACCCTTCAGGCATCGGACGGTGCAGCGCGGCGTAGCGGCCGCCGATTTTCTCGGGGAAAATCGTCACGTCGCGATTCGGCGGAGGGAAGATCACGCCGTGCCGCTCGAAGTTCCGGAAGTCCGTAGTCGAGGCGAGCGCGGTCGTGATCCCGTGCTTCGACACGGCCGTGTAGTTGACCCAATAAGTGCCGTCGAGGAGGGTGATGCGGGGATCCTCGACACCGAAACCCTCATACGTGGTACCGGGAGAAAGTGCCGGCACGCCTTCAACCTCGAAGTGAATGCCATCGCTCGAACGCGCGACGCGGAGGTGTGACATCGACGTGAGCCATGTGATTCCGTCGGCGACGACGAGGCGTGGGTCGCTCGCGTCGAGCCCTTCGGTGTCCTCCATCCATCGCATGATCTCGATGCGCCTGGTGTCGGCGTTGTAGATCGGGGCTGACACCATGCCCGGGGTGAGCTTCCGCGGGGCTTCTGAAACGCGCAGCAGGAGAATGGTGTCACCCTCGAAGCGCGTCGCGCCGGCGTTGAAGACACCAACCACCTCCATGTCCGGCCGCGAGGCGAGGACCATGTCGGGGGTGATGATTGGATTTTCGGGGGAGCGGAGGACTTTCACACGGACAAGCGTAGCCCGGTGCTGGTCGGGCGGGCAAGCGGCGGCGAGAGCATCGCGATAGAGCTGGGGGGATGCAAGTGTCGGGTGGTCAGTAGGGAGCTGATCAGTGAATCAGTGGTCGTCAGTTACCGACTGGTAACCACTGACGCACTCACGACCGAAGACTGCTCACTCGAAACTTGCATTCCCTGTAAGTGATGCAGGTGCCAGCTTCTAGACAGTGCAGATTCGCACCGCTTCAGCCAGAGCAGTGCGCGGATCTTTCGTCGGAATGAACTCCTGCGCCACGTACCCCGTAAACCCCGTGTCGGCTATGGCTCGCGCAATCGCGGGATAGTACAGCTCCTGCGACGCGTCGATCTCATGCCGCCCCGGCACGCCGGCGGTATGATAGTGGCCGATGTATTTGGCGTTGTCGCGGATGGTGCGAATGACATCGCCTTCCATGATTTGCATGTGATAGATGTCATACAGCAGCTTGAACCGCTCCGAGCCCACCCTGGTGGCGAGCGCCACCCCCCACGGAGTGCGGTCGCACTGGTAGCCGGCGTGATCGACCCTGGAGTTGAGCAGCTCCATGCAGATTCCCACCCCGTGACGCTCGGCCGCCGGCATTAGCGCAGCGAGTCCGCGCGCGCAGGC
>JBGTEZ010000154.1:0-2313 GCA_041747535.1 Gemmatimonadaceae bacterium | reverse complement strand
TCGGGCGTATTCGTTTTTCGCACCGCCGGCGGAATCCCGGTGCTCGTGCGCCGAAAGCCCGGCGCGGCGATGGCGCACGTGGCGCTCTTCGTCGCGGGCGGCTGTGTGGAGGAGGAGCCACGCCTCGCCGGCCTCACGATGATGACCGCGCGCACCATGCTCAAGGGCACGAGCAGTCGCAACGCCGCGCAGCTCGCTGAAGACACCGAGATGCTCGGCGCGACGATCTCCGCGAGCGCCGGCAGCGACAGCTTTGGCTGGTCGTTCTCAGTCCCGAGGACGAGACTCGCCGAGGCGCTCGAGCTCCTCGGCGATGTCACGCTTCGCCCCACGTTTCCCCAGGACGCGATCGAAACTGAGCGGACGGTCGCGATCTCCAACGTCGCGATGCTGCGCGACGACATGCACAGATACCCGATGACCCTCGCGCGTGAAGCGGCGTTTCGGGGACATCCCTACGGGGTGCCGCCGATGGGCACCGAAGAATCGTTGCGCGCCATCACCAGGCAGGACATCGAGGGCTGGCACCGCGCCAGGGTTCTCGAATCGGCGTCGGTCGTCGGTATCGTCGCGGACCTCGACCCGGGCGAAGTCGCCGACATGGTCGCCACCGAGCTCGGGTCGCTCGTTGCGCGCGACATGCCCGCGATCGCGCCGCCTGAATGGCCGCGGAGCGCCAAGGCGGTTGTTGAAACGCGCGAGAAAGCGCAGACGGCTCTGGCCGTCGCGTTTCCAGCTCCGCCGCGGACCGACGATGCGCGCTTTGCGGCAAGTCTGATCGCGACGGTCGCCAGCGGACTCGGCGGACGATTCTTCGACGAGCTCCGGGACCGGCAATCCCTCGCCTACACCGTGCAGGCGGGAGTCAGCGAGAGGCGCGCAGCCGGGATGTTCATGTCCTACATCGCGACGTCGCCGGAGAAGGAGGATCTCGCGCGGGCGGGACTGCTGGCCGAGTTCGCCAAGCTGCGCGAAACGGAGGTCACGCCCGGCGAGCTTTCACTCGCCAGGGAGTACATCGTCGGCACGCACGCGATTAGCCGCGAGAGCGGCGGCGCGGTGCTGGGAGAGCTGCTCGATGCGTGGATGTTCGGATCGGGGCTGGCGGAGATGGACCGGTTCGAGGAGCGGGTACGAAGCGTCACCGCCGCGAGCATGCGGGATCTGGCGGCTGCCTGTTTCGATCCCGACCGGCGCGTGGAAGGAATCGTGCGCGGAGTTGGAAAAACCGTTTAGCGGGGAGTTCCGGGTTGAACCGCGGCGGGGGCACCAGTCGACACCCCGACGCCGGCGACGGCGCTCGATTTGAGCGCGCTGCCCGCCTTGAGGATCTTCGCCGTCGCTGTGCGCAGCCGTCCGCTCGGCGCCCTCAAGCCACGCACGGTGTTGTAGTCTCCGGCTTCGTAGACCACGAAGCCCTTTATCGGCTGCTCCGCTGTCGCCCAGGCAAGCACTCCCCAGATCGCGCGCTGTTGATTCTCCTCACCGTGCAGCAGCGGATAGCCGCCGGCAGCGAAGACCCAATGCTCTTTCGGTCTCGGAAACTGGCGCATCCACCTTTGTGCGACCCGCATGTCCGTATCGAGTGAGCGGGCGCCGTCGAATCCGGCGAACAGCGAGAAGCCGACGGTATTGATCGGAGTTCCCGGGCGCGCGGCCCACGCGTACAGAATGCTGTCGCGGGTGCCGTAGCTGCTCATCGAGACGCCGACCTTGATGTTCGGATTCACGTAGTGTGCGGCAGCAGCCGCGCGCGTCAGATATTCGATCCAGTACGCCGGAGTCTGATCTCCCAGCACCCGGTCACCTTCCTCGAGCGGATCGACGGCGGGGATGATGTAGCTGGGTCGAAGCCGCCGGGCGAGCCGGTCGATGTCCCGAATGCGCGCCTCGGTGTAAGCCTGTCGCGACGCGCGGATCTGGTCTCCTCCGTCCTTCGGATAGCCGAGTGCAACGATCAGGAGCGTGCTGTCGGAGCGTTCCCGCTCGATTGCACGGGCAATCGAGTCGAGCGCCACTCCGCGCGCACCCTCGGGGTTCACTACGATGCTCATCGCGTCGACGCGCATCGTGTCAGCGAGCGCGAAGTCATGGCGAATCGCGAGCGGAGGCGGACCGCTGCGCAGATCCGGGAAGATCTTGAGGCCGAGACGGAAGTCTCCCTCGGGGTGCTCCTGAAGCTGGTCGTTCTGGTGCGTCTGATAGCTGTTGATTGCGGCGAACGCTCCCGGCATCTCGATCACGACGAGCGCGGTGAGCGCGATCGCCGCGCCAGCCAGCACGACGCGCGCCGCCCGCGTGAACCCCCAGCGC
>JBGTEZ010000153.1:0-29984 GCA_041747535.1 Gemmatimonadaceae bacterium | reverse complement strand
TCCTGCTCCCACTTTATTCGCCCGCCATCGAGCAGCTTCGCGTTGGTGAACCCGAACAGCTGAAAGACCCAGAACGCGTAAGCGGCCCACCAGTTGTTCTTGTCGCCGTAGAACACGACGGTCGTGCTCTCGTCGATGCCTTTCGCGCGCAGCAGCGCCTGAAACTGCTCGGACGAGATATAGTCGCGCTGGACTCGATCGTTCAGGTCCTGGTGCCAGTCAAGCTTCTGCGCGCCCGGGATGTGCCCCGTCTCGTAGAGGAGAACATCCTCGTCGCTCTCGATGATGCGCAAAGCCGGGTCGCTGAGATGTTCCGCCAGCCACTCGGTCCCAACGAGCACGTCGGGCCGGGCGTATCCTTTCTTCGCGATAGAAGCATCGGGCGCGGGGACATCGCGTGAGGTAGTCGCAGGCATCAGATCGTGTCTCCGTAACGGGGCTCACGTAGAATAATCGGTCGGGACGGAGTGTGTATCTTTCGGGATGGTCGCGACGCCGAGTCCGGTGATGGAAGAGTACTCCCGCCACGTGATCGTGTGTACGGGCAGCTTCTGTTCGCCGGATCGGAAGGGACGCGCGGTGTATTCGCTTCTCGCCCAGCTGCTTCAGCGGGAAGATCTGCTCTTCGGCCCATCGCGCGTAAAACGCGGCGAGACACCGTGTCTGGGGGTGTGCAGCGATGGTCCGATCGTGGTGGTCTATCCGGAAGGCGTCTGGTACGCGCGAGTGACCTCGGCGCTGCTCGAGCGAATCGTGGTCGAGCACCTGAAGGGCGGGAAGCCGGTAGCGGACGCCGTCTTTTTCCGCTTGTGACCCGCCGGGTGGTGGCGCCCGGTTATTGCGTTCAGGGTTAGCTTGTTGGTCGCGCTCCATTCGATGAATAGCCAGTGATACCACCATTCAATCCACGCCGACTCGCATTGGGCGCCGCCCGGAAGCTCATCTTCGACAACGAAGATCCGGAGCGGGCTCTCGCGCGAATCGCCGGCACGGAATCAGTCGACAACAACCGCACCACCGGCGGGGAGAGTACACCAATGTCACGCATGCGTACAACGATCCTGAGCGATCTCGATGAGATGTACCGGGAAGCATTCGAGCGGGCGAAGCTGTCGGGTGACGCGACACAGATGGCCACGCTCGACTTCGCTTACCGCCGGGAGCAACTCTACTTCGAGATTCTTCTCGACGTCCGCGACGCGCTCGAGCGACGATAGCTTGGCTCGCATCTTCGATCGACCGGCCCGACCATGAACAGTCTATGGGGATGGGTCGGCTTCAACGTCGCCGTTCTCGCGATCCTCGCGCTCGACCTCGGCATCCTCCACAAGAAGTCGGAGCGCGTCTCTCTAAAGGAAGCAGGGACATGGAGCGCGGTCTGGGTAGCGCTCTCGCTCTGTTTCGCGTTCGCCGTCTACCGCACCATGGGGCGGCAGGCAGGCCTGGAGTTTCTCACCGGCTACCTGATCGAGTACGCACTCTCGGTCGACAACATCTTCGTCTTCGTTCTGATCTTCTCCTACTTCAATGTCCCGGAGAAGTATCAGCACCGGGTGCTGTTCTGGGGAATCATCGGGGCGCTGGTGCTGCGCGGAGTGATGATCGTTGCGGGCTCGGCGCTGGTGAGCCGCTTCTCGTGGACGCTTTACATCTTCGGCGCCTTTCTGCTATTCACCGGCCTCAAGATGGCGCTGCAGAAAGACAATGTGCACTACGATCCCGAGAAGGATCCGGTGTTTCGGCTGTCGCGGCGACTCTTTCCGGTGACGCAGGAATATCACGGAGATGCGTTTTTCATCAAGCAACCGGACAAGTCAGGGGTCATACGCTGGACGGCGACACCGCTGTTCATCGTTCTCGTCCTCGTTGACACGACCGATGTCGTCTTCGCGACTGATTCAATCCCCGCCATCTTCGCCGTCACGCGCGATCCGTTCATCATCTATACGTCGAACATCTGCGCGGTGCTGGGACTGCGCGCCCTCTATTTCCTGCTCGCGAACGTGGTGGACAAGTTCGTCTACCTGAAGCTTGGCCTGTCTCTGGTGCTCATTTTCATCGGCGCAAAGATGATGCTGGAGCCGTTCTACCACATTCCGATCATTGCTTCGCTCGGTGTCGTTGCCGCAGTGCTGGTTTCGTCGATCGTGGCCTCGCTGCGATGGCCCCGCGTGGAGAGGCACTAATTCGGGTTTCCGGGGTTACCCACTGAACGAACGGCGAGTCTCTCCGGACGCGACCTCTCGCTCCACCCAAAACACAAAACAGATACGACCATGACCAATTTCAGCTTACAGCTTGCCCGGGTAGCGCTCCTGGCGCTCGGTACCGCCTTCGCCCTGCCGGCGCAGACCCCGGGGAAAGACCTGGCCCTGGATTTCCGCTCATCGAGCTCAAGCTCAATGGAAGGCGCGCCCGAAGCGGGCGTTCTCACCGGCCACATTGTAGGCTCGGGCACGAAGCTGCGCATCGACTTCTCCGCCGCCGGCGGAGGCTCGCCCTCGCCGCTCGCGACGGATGGAGCGGTGAGCATGATCGTCAGCGACAGCGGCAGGACGATCACCTACCTCGATTCGAAGAACAGCCAGTACATGAGCTTCCGTCCGGCCGAAATGATGGCCGAAGCTCAGACGATGGGCGGCGTGAAAATGGAATTTTCGGATACCGATGCCAAGGTCGAAAGCCTGGGAGCCGGTCCGAGGATTCTTGGCCATCCTACCCTGCATTATCGCGTCGGCACCCGGGTCACGATGAAGATCACCGGCATGGGGCAGAGCCAGTCGGTCAAGATCGTCAGCAGCACCGAGTACTATTTCCCCACCGATATCAGGAGCGCGCTCAATCCGTTCGCGAGCATTACCGGAACGGACATGATGGGGATGTTCGGCGGCAACAGTAAGGAATTCGCCGCGAAGCTGAAGGCGGCGGAGAAGATGCTGCCCAAGGCACCGCCGCTCAGGACATCGACCACCGCGACGATCACGACGGATGGCACGAGCAGGGTTACGAAGAGCAATACCGAGGTGACGTCGGTGCAGTGGGTAAACGCGGATCCAGCGGTGTTCGAGATCCCGGCCGGCTACAAGGCGGTGCAGCTTCCGACACTGGGTGGGGCGGAGCCGAATCCCTAGGCGGTTGCAAACCCTGGTTGTCTCTTAACTACAAAACCAGGCTGCCGGCGGGAAGCGGGCAGCCTGGTTTTCTCAGTTGCAGTTAGAACTTCGCGATCTCGAGATATGCCTGCCGAAACGTCTCGACTTGCGGCAGAATCGCGTCTTCCAGCTGCGGCGCGTACCCGACGAACGTATCCGTCGATCCGATGCGCTTGACCGGGGCGTCGAGCCAGGCGAAGCACTCGTCAGCAATGGCAGCCGCGATCTCCGCGCCATAGCCCCACGAGAGCGAGTCTTCGTAGGCGACGATTACCCGTGAAGTTTTTTTGACCGAATCGAACACGGCTTGGCGGTCCCACGGACTGAGCGTCCGCAGATCGATCACCTCGACCGAGATTCCCTCCTCGGCGACCCCGTTCGCCGCGGTGAGGGCGCGCTGGACGGTTGCTCCATAAGTCACCAGGGTCACGTCCGTGCCCTCGCGCACGACCTTCGCCTTGCCGAACGGGATCATGAAGTTCGGACCGGGCTACGCCGACTTGTTGTAGGTCTGCCGGTAGAGGTGTTTGTGCTCGAGGAAGAGCACCGGGTCGTCGCATCGAATGGCGGTGCGCAGCAATCCATTCGCGTCGAGCGCCGTCGAAGGACACACTACCCTGAGGCCCGGACAGTGCGTGAAGATCGAAGCGCCCGTCTGTGAGTGGTAGATCGCTCCGCGGATGTAACCGCCATAGGTCGTTCTGACCACCATCGGCGCCGCGAAGTTGTTGTTGGACCGCCAGCGCATCGTTGCGAGCTCGTCGCGGAGCTGCATGTACGCGGTCCAGATGTAGTCGAAGAACTGCACCTCGACCACGGGCTTGAATCCACGCAGCGCGAGGCCGATCGCGCGCCCAACGATGTTCGCTTCGGCGAGCGGCGAGTTGTAGACGCGGGCGCCGCCGAATTCCTTCTGCAGTCCCCACGTGACCTTGAAGACGCCGCCCTTGCCCTTGACCTTGCCGAGGTGCTCCTCGCGCGACACATCGGCGACATCCTGGCCGAAGACGAGAATTTTCTTGTCGCGTCGCATCTCGTCCTTCATGCACGCGTTGAGAAGGTCGACCATCGTCGTCGGCTCACCGGAGAACTGCGGGTCGTCTTCGGTGTCGAACTGCTCGCCGGTGGGATCGACGTCGGGAGAGTAGACTCCGAAATGGATGGTGTCTGCCGCTGGCTGTGGCTGGGCCAGCGCGTCGTCGGTCGCGGCAAGCACGAGCGCATCGACCTCTTCCTGGATCTTCGTTATCTCGCTCTCGGTGGCATGCCCTTCGGCCACCAGCCATTTCGGAAACTGCGTGATCGGATCGCGCGCGGCATCCGCCTCCCGCTCTGCCGGCGGACGGTACATCGTCTCGTCATCGGAGAGCGAGTGCGAGTAGGGACGGATCACCTTTGCGTGCACGAGCGCCGGTCCCTTCCGCTGTCTCGCGTAGTCGACCGCCCTGACCATCGCGTCGTAGCTCGCCATGAAATCACAGCCATCCACTTCTTCGATCAGAAAATTGGGGAATGACCGGACGAGCCTGGAGATACTTCCACCGGCCGTGTTCACCTCGACCGGGACGGAGATCGCATAGCCGTTGTCCTCGACGAGATAGACGACCGGCAGCTTGAGATTCGACGCGGTGTTGAGGGACTCCCAGAACTCGCCCTCGCTGGTGGTGCCGTCGCCGGTCGTGACGAGGACTACTTCGTCGCTCTGAAATCCGTCGGAGATGCCGAGCAGCTTCGCCCGCAAGGTCGCCTCCGCCGAGCCGACGCTCTGAAGGAACTGGGTTCCGGTCGGTGAAGAGGAGGAGACGATGTTGTATGCCTTGTGACCCCAGTGGCTGGGCATCTGCCGGCCGCCCGAGGCAGGGTCGATCGCTGCACCCACGGCCTCGTACAGCATTTCTGCCGGAGTTACGCCGAGCTGGAGGCAGAGCGCGCGATCGCGATAGTAGGTGTAAAACCAGTCATAGGCAGGCTTTAGCACCATTCCCGCCGCGGTCAGGATGGCTTCGTGTCCCGCGCCCGAGATCTGGAAGAAGATCTTGTTCTGCCGCTTGAGCTGGACTTCCTTGTCGTCGAGACGCCTCGACAACAGCATGGTCCGGTAGGCGGGGACGAGTTCCTGCGGTGACAGCCTCGAGCTCGCCGTTGGCGCGGAGCCGGTCTTGCGGTCGGGAAGTGTTCTGGTGGCCATGAAGGTCCGCTGGAGTAGTGAAGCGCCTGGACCTCTGAAAATAGCAGAAGGCGCGCCGTTGGGGCTACGCATAGCGGGGTGGTCCGGACGCTGGCCAGATTCCTGCCGGGTGGCGCTACACCTTGCTCAGGAGCCGTCCATGAAGCTCGCTCATCTCGCTCTATCCGTAGCGTCAGTGTTGATCGCCGCGTGTACACAACCGCCCCCAGCCGCTACTCTACCTGACGGCTCGGGAAATCAGCAGCCCGGAGGCAGCGGAGACCGGAATTCGGATTGGGCGGCGATTCTGAAGATCGAGGAAGAAGCGAAGGCACTCGTCAAAGCGAACGGCTGCACCTCGGACGACCAATGCCGGACCGCGCCGGTCGGTTCTCGCGGATGCGGCGGACCGCGCTACTATCTGGTCTACTGCGCGCGCAGCACCGATTCTGTGGCGCTATTCAGGAAACTCGCGGAGGTAGAGGCAGCCGAGCGGGCGTACAACGCGAAGTACCAGATTGCGTCGACGTGTGAATTCAGGATGCCGCCAACGGTCGGCGTGACGGCGGGGTCATGTCAGTCGCGGTGATGCTGGAAGCCGGCAGTCCTGTCGTACAGCTGGCGTAGCGACCCCGCAGGAGGAACTACAAAAGCGGAGAAGAACGGGCACGAGGTTGGAGTAGCGTAGGTGTTAGGGTAGCAGGTCACTACCTCCCGACTTATCCCCTACCATCACAGAAACTGCTCGCGCGTCGGCCGATGAGCATGAAAAGTCCGGAGGTAGTGACCTGCAAACCTGCTACCTACGCCACTCTAACCTCGCGCCCGTTCTTCTCCGCTTTTCAAGAACTGCCGCGTGCACAGAAAGCGACCGTCAGTAGTCCACAGGTCGGAGGTAAGCCTCGCCAATTCCAGTCGGGCTGACCATCGCCACGGTCGGCAGCTTTCGCTTCCAGTGAGTGCCCGCGAGCCGCTTGCGAATGAGCTCGACCTTCGCCGCGTCGAACCCCCTCTCCAGCAACGACGCCGGACTGTAACCACTCACCAGCCAGTTCAGAATCCGGTCGGCATCGGCGTAGCTCAGACCGAAGTCGCCCTCATCCGTCTGACCGTGAATCAGATCCGCCGACGCCGGCTTCGACACGATCACATCGGGCACACCCAGATGTCTCGCCAGCTGCCAGACCTGGGTCTTGAACAGATCGCCGAGCGGATTGATTGGAGGCGAATCGTCGGCGTGCCAGGTGAAATAGCCGAGCAGCCGCTCGGTCTTGTTGCCGGTTCCGACGGGAAGCGCGCGATACTTCGCCGATTGGTCGAAGAGCACGATCATTCTCTCTCTCGCCATGACGTTGCCCCGCCGGCCGGGATCAGCTTCCGGCTCGTGGGACAGATAGCCGTCCACAGCGGGAGAGATATCGATCGTGCGTGACTCTATCTTCAGCGCGTCGATCACCATCTGTGCGTGCGTAAGCGATTCGGGGCTCGAAGTCTGATATGGCATTCGGATACCGACGACGTTATTCGGGCCCAAAGCCTTCGCTGTGAGAAAAGCGGTAACCGCGGAATCAACTCCGCCCGAGATTCCGATTACTGCTTTCTCGAACCCGCGGCGCTCGAACTCCTCGCGCAGGAACGCCACGAGCCAGCCCGATGTCAGCTCCGTGTCGATATCGAGAGGCGGTGGGCCGCCGGGCGCGTCGGGAGCTCTGACAACCTGGATCGGCGCGTCACCACCGCCGCTCGCCGTCGGAGATTTTTTGGATTTCGATTTCTTCTGGGGACCTCCCGGGCGCGGCGCATCATCGTAGCTAAGCGTGAGACGTTCTCCTGCCTGGATGCGGTCGACCGTGCGCATCAGGTGCGGCATCATCGTCTGCAGGTCCGTCAGGAGCGGCGTATCGGATCGCGCGCGGGTGAGATCAGCCGGATCGAGCGTGACCGTCAGGACGGCTTCATCCCAGAGCGGGGCTTGCGCGCGGATGTCGCCGTGGGGCCCAGCGACGATGGATCCACCCGAGAAGGTCTTGCCGCCTTCCGTCCCAACCAGATTCACCAGCGCGACGAATACTCCGTGCTCCTCGGCGATGTCGCGCGCGAGTCTCTCCCATCGTTTCAGATTGGCGGGAACAGAGCCTTCGTCTTCGCGCAGCCAGACTCCGCGCGCCGGCGATGCCGATACCACGAAGATCGTACTCGCCCCATCGAGGGCCGCGACGGTAGCGGTAAGACTGTGCCAGGCATCCTCGCAGATGAGCATCGCGGCCCGGCCCCAGTCGGTGTCGAAGGCGCGGACCTCGAAGCCCCGATCCACGAAACGCTCCTCGTCGAACATCCCGTATGTCGGGAGGAAGAGCTTGCGGTGAACGTGCCGAATGACGGGCTCAGCGCCTCCCAGCGTCACATAGAGCGCACTATTATAGAAAGCGTTGTTCCACACCTCGTAGAACCCGATGCACACATCGAGTGGCCGCGGTGTATCACTTGCCGTGGAATGCTGCGCGTTCAGGTCCCGGGCGAGCGCGCCGGCGGTCATCGCTACGTCGCGAACCCCGCCTTCCACGAAGTAACCCGTGAGCGCGGTTTCGGCGAATACGACCACGTCGGGGCGGGGCTCGAGGGCTTCAAGCTGCGAAAACAGGCCGCCGAGACGGGCGATGTTGGATGCGTAATCGCCCTTTCTGGGCTTGAACTGAACTACGGCGAGATGAATAGACCGATCCATCAAAGTGAAGTTGGCACCAGCACCTCTAGTGGGCAACTGGCGTCATACAGTGAAAAGCGAAGGAGAGACCGCGGAAAGCTGAGATCATCTTCCGCAATCGGCTGTGGATACGCACTGGCGATTTCCTTGCTGTTCCTGCCCTCGGCCGGCCGGGCACAACAGGGCGCGGCTGGCGGAGATCCCTCGAGGATCGTCGCGATGCCACAGGCGTCGCTCGTTCTCGCTCGCGACGGCTCCCTGATTGGGGAGATTGGCAGCGAAATCCGCAGCAACGTCGCGATCGCGTCGCTGCCGAAATATCTGCCCCTCGCCTTCGTCGCGATCGAGGACCATCGCTTTTTCCAGCACGATGGCGTCGACGTGGTGGGAATTGCCGGAGCGCTCAAGGACAACATCTTCGGCGAGAGGCGTGGGGCGAGCACGATCACGCAGCAGCTGATCGGCAACATGCATCCGACGATCATCGACCGGAGCGACCGCAGCATCGGACGGAAGGTGAGAGAGCAGACCGCTGCCCGCGAGATGGAAAAGCGGTACAACAAGAACCAGATACTCGAGGCATATCTCAACCAGATCCCGTTCGGACGCGGATGGTACGGGATCGAGAGCGCGGCGCGGCACTACTTCGGCAAGAGCGCGTCGAAGGTATCGCTCGCGGAAGCCGCGGCGCTGGCAGCGATGCCGAAGGGACCGGCGCTATACGATCCGCTCAAGTATCCGGACCGGGTGCGCCAGCGGCGAAACACCGTGTTGTCGTTGATGGCGGAGCACGGTCACATCACACGCGCGCAGGCAACCGCCGCCCAGGCCACCAGACTCACGACCGCTCCCAACGAGGGGATGTCGGCGTATTCGCCCTGGTTCGTGAACGTGGTTCGTATCCAGGCGATTCGCGCCGGAATTCCGGTGATGCGCGGCGGCTTCCGCATTTATACGACGCTCGACCCGGTGCTGCAGAACGGTGCGGTCGAAGCCCTCCTCGTCGAGACGGCCGCCCTGGAGAACCAGGCGGGATACGGTCACGCCAAATACAAGGCAGGCTCGGGGCAGAAGGGGGCATATCTCCAGGGGATGGTCGTCGCGATGGATCCGGCATCGGGCGATGTGCGGGCGCTCGTCGGCGGGCGCGACTACAACGATTCACCCTTCGACCGCGCCGTGGATGGCAGCAGGCAGCCAGGCTCGTCGTTCAAGCCGATCGTTTATGCGGCCGCGATCGCCGATAGCCTCGCGCCGAACACGATGTTCGCCGACACCGCGCTCGCGATCACGATGCCGAACGGAACGGTGTACAGCCCGGCCAACTCCGACGGCGGCTTCGGCGGTCAGATGACGCTCCGGGAGGCCCTGGCCCGATCGAGGAACGGGATCGCCATTCAGCTGGGGATGCTGCTCGGCATGGACTCGGTATCGGCGCTCGCGCGAAGAATGGGGATCAGCTCACGCATTCCCCCCTACCCGTCGAGCGCGATCGGCGCTTCTGCCGTCCAGCCTCTCGATCTCGTCGCGGCCTACACGACGTTTGCAAATCTCGGAACGCCGGTCGAGCCGAGGTTCATCTACCGCATCGAGGACACGAGCGGCAAGATCGTTCTTTCCCGCGAGGTTCGCGCTCTCGCGCCCGCGCTCGATCCGAGAGCGACGTTCGTCGTGCGCGACATGATGCGTGACGTCGTGGACCGGGGAAGCGCATCGACCATCAGGCGATATCTCCCGGCGTCGATTCCGGTCGCCGGGAAAACGGGGACCACCAACGACAACACCGACGTGTGGTTCATCGGTCTCACTCCCGATCTGGTCGCGGGGGTCTGGCTCGGATTCGACAAGCCCATAACGATCGCGCCCTGGGCGGGCGGCGGCTCGCTCGCCGCTCCCATCTTTGGGCGAATGCTGGCGAAGTACTACGCCGAGAACGCGCCGCTGATGGCAGCGCACGCCACGCAGTGGAAACCGCCGATCGGTGTCGTCATGGGCGAGCTCGATCGTGAGACGGGCGGCGTCGCCGACGAGCTGACGCCGTCGGAGCGGCGGTACACGGAGTACTTCGTCGAGGGGACGGAGCCGGTGGCGCTCAGGGCGGATCCGTGGAAGCTGTTTGGCTGGGGGCCCATCGTTTACTGAGGGGTTTCTCGCGGCGGAGAGTTGCTTTTCGCGTTTTGAGTTGTCCGTCGCTGCGTAATCCGTTGTTGCGTTACGGCGCGCGCGACCATTCACCGAGCCGCGCGGACGGTTCACCGAATAGCTGAAGCCTGAGATGATGTCGGGTCGTACGTTCGATCATGACCCGATACGCTCGTTCGATCGTTGCTCTCCTCGGCTTTTGCTGCGGCGGTTCAACCCCCACGCACGCACAGACCTCCGATAGCGCTACTATCGTTCGCGGAGTCGTTCGCGACGTTGCGGGAGCAAAGGTCGCCGGCGCCGACGTCTTTCTGATCGAAACACTCGAAGGCGCAACTTCGGATTCCGCGGGTCGCTTTGCGATCAGCACCGCGCTGCGAGGGCCCGCAACGATTGTCGCGCGTCGAATCGGCTTCGCTCCCGCAAGGCTGCCGATCAATACCGCGGATGCGGTGTCAATCGAGCTGTCGCTCGCGCGCCAGGCGCCGCTGCTCGCGCCGATCACGGTGACCGCCGGGTCTTACACCGCTGGCTCCGAGCGAGGCGCCTCGCTCACCGCGATTCAGGTTGCATCCACTCCGGGCGTGACGGCGGACATTGCCCGGGCGATCCAGACTCTTCCGGGAGTTCAGAACGTGGACGAAGGAACGGGACTCTTCGTGCGCGGCGGAGACGTCAGTGAGACGCGCGTCATTCTGAACGATGTCGTTATGATCGCGCCGTACAACTATGAAACGCCGACCGGCAACTATACGGTGACGGTAAATCCGTTTCTGCTCGATGGAATTTTCTTCTCCTCGGGCGGGTTCGGCGCCAGATATGGCAACGTCCTCTCCGGCGTCGCCGACCTGCGCACGCAGGGACGACCGGCGCAGACGTCGGTCGTGGCCACCGCTGGATTGGCGGCGGTGTCGGGCGGACTCAATCTGGCGTTGCCGCGCTCGACCGGATTGCGCGCGACTGCCACCAGGAGCGACCTCCGGCCTCTGTTCAAGTTGAACGGCAGCACGCGCTCCTATTCTACCGCGCCCAACGGAACGGACCTGAGTGGCAGTGCCACCTGGAAATACCGCCCCACTGCGGAGATAAAATCGTTCGGCATCGTGCGTCACAGCGCACTCGGCATCGAACCCAGCGATCCGTCGTCGTCGGACACCTACGCGAACGACACCCGCCACGCCATGTACCAGGCTGGGTGGAAGGACGTCTTCGGAACGATCGCTCCGACGCTCAGCGTCTCGCACGCCCGGACGAAACGCGCCGAGGAGTTCGGCGGATTCACTCTCGGCGATACGGAGAGGTCGACGCAGCTCTTCGGACAAGTGGCGTGGAGCGCGGCCGGCTCCGTTCTGTTGCGCGTCGGCGGCGACGGCGAGCGTAGGCACGCCGCGTTTGTCGGACGAGTGCCAAGCGTTGGGTTGACCGCATTCGACTCGAAAGCCGCCGGCTCGAGAATCGGAGTGTTTGCCGAGTCCGACTTGCAGCCGCTGTCGCGCCTGCGTGTGATCACGGGGCTCCGAACCGACCGTTCCACGTTCACCGGTGTGCGGACGGTAGATCCGCGCGTCTCGCTTGCGCTCAAAGTTGGCAGCGCCGCGACCATCACCTCCGCGTGGGGCGTGTACCATCAGGTCTCTGATCCACTGTACTTCGACGCCGCATTGGGAGATCCCGGTCTCAGCCCGATGTTCGCCCGGCAAGCCGTAGTCGGCGCACAGATCGGAGAGAACACGCGCATCGCGAGAGTGGAGCTGTACCACAAGCGGTACCGCGACCTCGCGCAGCTGACGGCGGACAACTTCGTGGTCGGTGGCGGAGTCGGAAGAAGCCGCGGCATTGACATGTTCCTGAAGGGAGACATTCCCGGTGTAATCGCCGGCCGGTTCTCTTACAGCTACGTCGATGCGCGCCGCACCGACCCCGGCAGTGGATTGGACGCCCGCGCGCCGTTCGACGTGACCCACTCGGTAACTCTCGTCGCTGACAAATCGCTCGGGCTCGGGCTGAGCGTGAGCGGTGCCCTGCGATACGCGACGGGTAAGCCGTACACCCCGGTGATGGGGGCGACGTTCGACCAGGCGGAGAACCGCTGGGTGCCCGCATACGGCGAGCCATTCTCGCTGCGCCTTTCCCCACTGGAACGCGTGGATCTGTCGATCAGTCGCTTCACTCCGCTCTCGGCGCAGTCATACCTCGTTTTGTTCGCCTCCGTCAACAACCTGTTCGACCGGGTCAACGTCTACGAGTACCGGTACAACGCCGACTACACACAGCGGATCCCCGTTCGAAGCCTGTTCAATCGCTCGTTCTATGTGGGAGGCTCCATCTCCTTCGCACGGCAGTGAACGACGATCACGCCGGTCACATCAACCTCAACGCGAACACTCGATGACAAACAGACTCCTCTCTTCAGTGCTTCTTTCAGCCGCTTTCATGACACCGATCGCTGGCGCCGCTCAGTCAGCGCCTACCGGCTCAGGCAAGTGGGCGGATTCAGCGGCGCGTGAGATCGACGCTGCAAGTGATGCCGGCGACCTCGCCCGGCTGCGCGGCGCAAAAACGCTGCTCGATCGGGCGCTCACCGCATTTCCGAACGACGCGCTGCTTCTCCACTACAAAGGCTATGCTTTGCACCGCGAGTCCAGCCTTTTGGAAGGACTCGGCCAGCGCGACGAGCTCGGCGACATCTTCGAGGAAGCGGAAAAGGTTCTGGAGGCATCGCTCAAGGTGAGCCCTCTGCCCGAGACACACGCCATGCTCTCATCGATTCACGGGCGTCAGATTGCGCTTCAGCCGTGGAAGGCGATGCTGCTCGGGCCGCGATCCGGATCCGACATGACCGCCGCGATCGAGCTCGGTCCGGACAACCCCCGCGTGTGGCTGCTGCGGGGAATCGGCGCGTTCTTCACTCCGCAAATGTTCGGCGGCGGCGAAGCCAACACCGAGAAGTATCTGAAGAAAGCGGAGCAGTCATTCGCCGACGATCGTCCGATCGCTCCCGCACCGTCGTGGGGAAGGGCGGAGGTGTACGCCTGGCTTGGCCAACTCTACAAGAAGCAAAACAAGAACGCGGAGGCTGTCGCCGCGTACAACAAGGCGCTGGAGATCAATCCGGAAATGATCTGGGTGAAGCACGTGTTGCTCCCCGCTGCGCAGAAGCGCTAGACTCAGCGGGTGATGAAGCTGCGAGTGTCGGGGAACGTTCGAGGCTGGCTGCTGTACGCGAGCGCCTGGGTTCCGATCGGGGCTGTCTACGGCCGACTGATCGGAGACCAGGCCGGAATGTCCGGCGGGAAAGCGGTCTTCGCCGGGCTCGACTACGTCCTGGTTCCAGCGCTCCTCGGCGTCGCGGTCTGGTGGATCAGCGGGCGCCTTCGCTGGCCGACGCGAAATACCGCTGTCTTTTTCGTTCTCCAGCTTCTGTTCGCGGCAGCATACAGCGGCATCTGGCTCGCGCTCGTGCTGGTGTCGATTGCATTCGGCACCGGTCTCGACCGCGCGATCGAAATTATCGGCACGTTCGCCGGCTGGCAGTTGTTGACCGGTGTATGGATGTACGGCATCACCGCCGGCATCGCCTACGCGATCCGGGTTACGCGGAGCCTGAGAGAGAAGGAAGCAGCGCGGGCCCGCGCTGAAGCCGGGCGTGTGAGCGCCGAGCTGAGCGCGCTGCGCGGGCAGCTCGATCCACACTTTCTGTTCAACACGCTCCACACCCTGATGGCGCTGGTACGGCGTGATCCGCAAACGGCCGAGGCGGCGCTGGAGCAGTTCGGAGAGATGCTGCGTTACGTGCTGGATGTGAACCGAGCCGCACACGAGGATGTCGCGCTGGCCGACGAAGTCGCATTCATCAGAAATTTCTTCGCGCTCGAGCAGCTTCGTCTTTCCGGGAGGCTGCGTGTCGTGGAGAACTTCGATCCGGACACGCTGGATTGCGTCATCCCCTCTCTCACGCTTCAGCCGCTCGTCGAGAACGCCGTGAAGTACGCCGCCGCATCACGGGTCGAAGGCGCCGAAATCACCGTGTCCTCTCGCCTCGAGCGGTCGTCGCTCGTGCTGGAGGTCTCCGACGATGGCCCGGGCATTACCGACGGAGCTGACAGCGGGTCAGGTCTTGGCCTGCGCGCGGTGAGGCAGCGAATCGAAGCGCGCTATCCCGGCAACAGCACGTTCGAGGTGCATACATCTGCAGGGAAGGGGTTCTCGGTTAGGCTTTCGCTTCCTGCGGTCGCTGCACCGCGCCGCGTCGAAGCCCGTGGAGCTCTGCCCGGACACAGTCGCCCGGATTCTGTGATCGCCGGCATCCCGCGATGAAGACTCGGGCGTTGATCGTCGAGGACGAGCCGATCGCACGCAACCGCCTCCGTGAGCTGCTTGGCCACGTCGACTGGATCGAGTGCGTCGGCGAAGCGGCGGACGGCAGGTCCGCGGTGAAGTTGATCGACGAGCTCCGACCCGACCTGCTTTTTCTCGACATCGAGATGCCGGGAATGAACGGCATCGAAGTGCTCGGCAACATTACCCACGATCCGGCTGTCGTCTTCACGACGGCATACGATCGATACGCGGTCACGGCCTTCGAGCTCGAGGCGCTCGACTATCTGCTCAAGCCCTTCGGGGCGAAGCGGCTCGATGCCACGCTTGCGCGGGTAAGAAAATCCCTCCCCGGCGATGCGGAGTTTCCGGCCGCCGATAGGGCGCGGGTCGCTCTCGCCAGCCGCGAGCCGTTTACGCGGATATTCGTTCGCGACCGCGGGCGCATCATTCCGATCGCCGTGGACGCGATCGATCGGCTGGAGGCGGAGGACGACTACGTCGGAGTCCACTCCGGCGGCAGGCGCTACCTTGTATATCTGGGCATGAGCGAGTTCGAGACGCGCCTGGATCCGCAGCGGTTCGTGAGAATCCATCGCTCACACATTGTGAATCTGGACAGGGTCGCGGCGTTTCTGCCCGAGGATGGGGGGCGGTTGCGGATCGAGATGAAGGATGGGACGAAGCTGATGGCGAGCAGGACGCGCGCCCGTGAGCTTCGGCATTTGGCCATCTAGGCCAACCTGACAGGTCCTCTCGCGCTTTGCCAAAACGGCGACAGACGAGCCGTAGCTACCAGGCTGAAAGCCACCTGCCGCCGGGTGTACTACTGGGCGACTGTTCGATCGCTCCTACGAGAAAGACAACCGCAGTTTCCTTCACCTCACTGGTGAAGTCGCGCGGTCGTAAGCCAGGTGGCTGACAGCTTTCAGCCTGGCAGCTACCGGCTCGTCAGTCGCCGTTCAAGCCGTTCGTTACGCGACCTCCTTCATCTCGAGAGGCGGTGCTTCCTCACCCGGCTCGGCAGGTACGAGGGCGATCTTTAGGACTTCGTTCAGCGTCTCGACGGGATGGAACGAGAGCACGCTCCGAACTTCCTCGGGAACGTCCTCGATGTCGGCCTCGTTGCCCTTCGGAATGATGACGGTCTTGATGCCCGCGCGATGAGCACCGAGAACCTTCTCCTTGAGCCCGCCGATCGGCAGAACGCGTCCACGAAGGGTGATCTCGCCCGTCATCGCGACGTCCTGTCTGACCGGCCGGTCCGCCATCTCCGACACCAGTGCCGTCGCAATCGCAATTCCTGCCGACGGACCATCCTTGGGAATCGCGCCCGCGGGCACGTGAATGTGTGCCTCGATCGCGCCGAGGCGGTCGCGTGGAATACCGAGCTTGGCGGCGTTGTTCGTCGCGTAGGTAAAGGCTGCTCGCGCTGATTCCTTCATGACGTCGCCAAGCTGTCCGGTCAGAATCAGCGAAACGGCGCCGCCGGGACCCACCTGCGTGCCGTCCGCGTCGCGGGTGCCGTAGTAGCGTCGGATCGACGCCTCGACGAACATGATGTCACCGCCCATCGGGGTGTAGTACATCCCGGTAGCGATTCCTACCTCGCTCTCTGAAAGTGCGTGCTCGGGATGAACCCGCGGGCGCCCGAGCAGCTCGCGCACTCCCTCCGCATCGACGACGTGCTTCACCTCTTCGCTCGCCGCGATTTTGCGCGCGAGCTTGCGCGCGACGGCGCCGATTTGCCGCTCGAGCTGACGGACACCGCTCTCACGGGTGTAGTTCGACACCACCGACATGACCGCGTCATCGGTGAAGGTGATCTCCTTGTCGCTGAGACCAGACTCCTCCAGCTGGCGTGGCAGCAGATACTTCTTCGCAATCTCGGCCTTTTCCTTCTCGGTGTAGCCCGCGAAATCGACGACCTCCATTCTGTCGAGCAGGGGGCCGGGAATGTTCTGAACGAAATTTCCGGTCGCGATGAACAGCACTTCGCTCAGGTCGAACGGAATTCCGAGATAGTGATCGGTGAAAGTGTCGTTCTGCGCCGGATCGAGCACCTCGAGCAGCGCGCTTGACGGATCGCCCTGAAACGACGTTCCGAGCTTGTCGACCTCGTCGAGGAGGAACACCGGATTCTTGGTGCCCGCCTGCTTCATCCCCTGAATGATTCGTCCGGGCATCGCGCCGACGTAGGTGCGGCGGTGGCCGCGGATGTCAGCCTCGTCTCTGGCGCCGCCGAGCGCGACGCGCACGTACTCGCGTCCGAGAGAGCGGGCGATCGATTTGGCGATTGAGGTCTTGCCGACTCCCGGCGGCCCGATGAACAGCAGGATCGGTCCCTTCGCCATCGCCCGGGACTTCGCCTCAGTCTTATCGGTGATCTTGTCCTCGTGCTCGCTGGCGTTGAGCACGGGCGTCGCCTCGTCCTTCTCCGGAAGGAGCTTTGCGGCAGGCACCTCGCCCGTCTTGTCAACCTCCTCCGCGAGCTGCAACGCGCGCAGCTGTCTGACAGCGAGGAACTCCAGCACCCGGTCCTTCACTTCCTTGAGGCCGTAGTGATCCTCGTCGAGCACGGTCGCGGCGTGATTCAGCTCGAGCTGGTCGTCCGATCTCTTGTTCCACGGAAGCTCGGCGATCCACTCCAGATAGGTGCGAATCACCTGCGCTTCCATCGATTCACGGCCGGCGCGCTCCAGACGTCCTAGCTCGCGCTCGACTTCGGCGCGCGCTTCCTTGGGCAGCGCGAGCTTCGACAACTTGTCTCGCAGCTCGGTGATCTCCTTGCTGGAGTCATCGTCGCCGAGCTCTTTCTGAATCGCCTTCAGCTGCTCGCGCAGATACATCTCGCGCTGCCGCTCGCCCAGCTCTTCCTGGACCTGCGATTTGATGTCTTCCTGCGCCTCGAGCAGGCCGACCTGACGCTGCACGTGCACCAGCACGCGGCGAAGCCGCTCCTCGACGCTCAGCGTTTCGAGGAGCCCCTGTTTTTCCGGAACAGGCAGCTCGATGTAGCCGGCGACCAGGTCAGCGAAGCGGCCGGGATCGGTGACGGAGTCGAGCACCTGGTGCACGACTTCCTCCGGCAATCCGCGCCGCTCGCCAAGCTCGGCCGCACGCTCGCGCGTCTCTTTCTGTAACGCCGTGAACGCCGGATCGTTTTCACTTACGGGGGTCATCTCTTCCGCCGGCACGATCACCGCGCTCAGATAACCGTCTGCTGTGGAATACTGCAGCGCGGTTGCGCGCTGCTCTCCCTGCAGGAGGAGCTGGACCCCTCCGAGTCCGCGCTGGATCTGTCCAATGCGCGCGATAACGCCCATTGAATACAGTATGTCGGCGGTCGGCTCCTCGGAGTTGTCGCGCTGGGCGACGGCAAAGACGAGCCGGTCGCCCTTGAGAGCGGCCTCGATGGCGCGCAGGGTCGAAGGTCTCCCGGCCGCGATTGGCTGGGTAAGACCGGGAAAGATCACCGTCCCCCTCAAGGGGAGAACCGGGAGAGTTTGACGTTGTGACATTGTCATTCCGAGCGCAAAGGTCTTATTTAGCTACTACTCCAGGACCTCACCTTACTGCATCTTTTGCTCTCGTGGATTTACGCCAGCAAGGCATGAACTGCAACAACAGACCTGCGGATTCGACGCGGCGCCATGCCAATACGACCTGACGACGAGCTAGGAACACACGTAGCTCAAATCCTCTCTGCAAACTATGAGCTAGAGAGCGAGGTCGGCCGTGGTGGAATGGGCATCGTTTACTGTGCCCGCGATCGCCGTCTCAAGCGCGAGATCGCGATCAAGGTTCTGCCCCCGGAGCTCAGCTTCCGCGCGGACATCAGGCAGCGGTTCCTGCGCGAGGCCGAGACCGCCGCGCAGCTGAGTCATCCGAACATCGTTCCGATCTATACCGTCGAGGAAAAGGACAACCTCGTCTACTTCGTGATGGCGTACATCGCCGGCGACAACATCGGACAGCGGCTGCACCAGCACGGGCCCATGCCCGCCGTCGAAGCGAGACGCGTCTTGCGCGAAGTTGCCGACGCCCTCGCCTACGCCCACAACCGCAATGTCGTGCACCGCGACATCAAGCCCGACAACATCATCCTCGACGCCGAAACCGGGCGCGCGATGGTGACGGACTTCGGAATCGCGCGCGCCCTCACCGATACCGGCGATTCACGTCTCACCGCCACCGGAATGGCGATCGGGACGCCCGCCTACATGTCGCCCGAGCAGTCCGCCGGTGACCGCGCAATCGATGGCCGCAGTGATCTGTATTCGCTTGGCGTCGTGGGCTATCAGATGCTGTGTGGCCAGCCGCCATTCACCGCGACCAACACTCCATCAATGCTGGTGAAGCACCTGTCGGAGCGGCCCATTCCCGTCGATGAACGGTGGCCTGATCTTCCTCAGGACCTGTCGCGCGCCGTAATGATGTGCCTGGAGAAGGATCCCGCCGACCGGTTCCCGAGCGCCGCCGCGTTTTCGCTCGCACTGAGCGGTGTCGGCATGCCCACTCTCGCGACGCGCGCGTCCGCCGTTCCCGCGCCGCCAGTTTCACGCACGAGGCTCGAGCCGCGTGAGAGGACCGACACGTTTCGCGATCGGTACCCACCGGCAAGCGTGCCGCCGTACCAGCGCCAGGCGCCGTCGCACGAGGAGCTGAGCAAATGGAACGCGCCGATGGTCGTGGCGTTCCGCAGGAAGCTCGCGCCCTATCTTGCCGTCAACGCGATACTCGTCCCGATCTCAATCTTCGGCGACCGCGACTTCCTCGCGTTCTCGATCATGTGGACGGTCTTTCTCGCCTTCAAGTACTCCAAGCTCTGGGCGGCGGGCTACGACTGGCGCGACGTATTTCGCCAGCCTCGCGACCGGCTCATCTTCGACGTCGCCGCCGAGACGCTGGACGATGCGCGCGCGCTGTTCGACGAGAAGAAGCGTGGGGAGGTTCGCGCCCGTGCGCGGGCGAGGGGACCGGGAGGACTTTTTCCACCGATATCGCCGCTTCCGGTACCATCGGCCTTCGAGCCGTACTCGCGCACGGGCAGCGAGGGGTACTCTCGTGCCAACGGACCGGCGACGACCTTGAGCGCAGTGCCGGGGATTTCCCCGAGAACACTCGCTGACTCCCGCTACGGCGGAACGCTGCGCGACGCCGAGTCCGATCATCGGGAGATACACCGCCAGCTGCTGACGATGTCGCCGGACGAGCGCGACCAGATTCCGGAAGTCGCGGGCTCCGCCGACGCGGTGTTCAGAAAAGTTCAGCAGCTGGCAGCGACGCTCACGGACCTGGAGAGAAGCACCGGGGGCGAAACCGCCGAATCCGTCGAAAAGGAAATCGACACTCTCGAGTCGCAGGCGAATCCGCTCGATTACAACGGCAGCGAAGACCGCGTCAGACGTCTCGCCTTTCTGCGGCGTCAGCGCCGCGCGCTCGCCGATGTCGCGCGCAAGCGAAAGGAGTCAACCGAGAAGCTCGAGCACTGCCGGCAGCTGCTGCGAACGATGCGCCTCGAGCTGGCGCGATTCCGGTCGGGGGGGCTCAAGATTCCGTCGGGCGGCCTCACGCAGGTGACGCAGCAGGCCCAGAGCGTCGTGCGAGAGATGGGTTATCTCTCCGATGCGAACGCCGAGCTGAACGCTCTCTGATTCCGGGCGGTGGTGGCGTTACGCCACCACCGCTTTCAGCTCTACCTCTGGCTGCGGCGGGCCCTCATCTCGGCTGCGTTCCGGTCAAAGATCACCTGCTGCTCCGCCGTCAGAATCGCGCGGAGCTCGGCGGTCTGTGACGAGCGGAGCCCGGCAACCTTCGCCTGGTCAATCGGGGTCCCGCTGGTCTCGGCATCCTTGCGAAGCTTCATCATCTGCGGGGCGTACTTCTCACGAATCGCTTTCTGCTGGACTTTTTGCGCTTCCGTCAGGTTGATTCCCTGAAGGATCATACCGCCCATTTCACGGCTTCCACCCTGACCCCTCTGCTCGGGTTGCTGCTGCGCCGAGGATACGGAAGTGACGGCAGCACACAGAGCGATTGCCAGCGTAGCGATGCGAAAAACCTTCATTCTTGCTCCGTTGATTGGTGGGAGGCGCGATTGGCGCCACATCCTTATACGCCAAAGACGCCAAAAGGGTTGGCGAAATACGCCAAAACCCGGAAAAAAAAGGATCTGAACACGCTCATCCGGCCCGCCAATTGAGCCCCTCTTCTAACTTCATATGTGGCAGTGACTTAGCCACTGCCCCCTAGCTTCCCGGTGAAAATCGGGTATTCTTCCCGCGTTGCCCGCCGGGGACTCGCTCCGCCGGCCCAAATTCCAGTATCGAGCGCCGATCGTGACCGCACCAAGTGCCGCCGCCGAGCCAATCTCTCCGATTACCGCGCCAGTTGCCGAGCCAATCTCGTTCCCACTGACCTGGCTGCTGGAGCACGCCGCCGCGCCCATCAAATACAGGTCGATGGTGGAGGTTGCCCGAATCACGGACCCGTCGCCCAAGACCATCGAGTGGCTTCCATACTCGCACCGGCCGGCGATCAAGCTGGCGGCGACGCAGCACCGGGATGGGACGTGGAACAACTCCATTCTGACCATTCCCTCCAGGCACAGTGCGGACTTTGCACACATTGGAACGGTCCCGGCGGTACGACGACTCATCGAGTACGGATGGAGCCCCGAATCTCCGCCGCTCATCCTCGCCCGCAGACTTCTCTTCCGCCTGCTCGCGGAAGACAACGATCCTGCTTTCCTGTTCGAGCTCGCGACGAAAACCCGGGATGACGACCTGGTTCGCCGCAGCAGAGGGTTGTTCCGCGAGGCCGCGGCGGCGACGCTCGCACAGTGCGGCTACGAGAACGATCCGCGGCTTCGTGGCGCGGCCCGCCGCATCCTCGAGCGGACTGTCACGTATCTGAATTCACCACTCGGCGAAAAGCCGTGGATGAGAGTCGGTAACACCCATGTGCTCGCGCCCGAGTCGGCCCCGCCGTCGCTGTACACGCTGACGATGCTGGCGCACATGCCGATTTTCCGTCACGAGCATTTCTCGGAAGTCGAGCGCATCTACGACTGGATCACCCAGGCGCTGCCGCGGCAGGATGCGGTGCAACTGTACGGAAAGAAGATGGTACCCCAGCCCCATCTGGTGATGGGGGATATGCTTCCCCACCGCAACGCCGTGGACGCCGACATTCCGTTCGCGCTGATGTGGCTCGAGACGATGGCGCGGCTCAACTTCCTCCGCCGCAACGAGGGCTGGATGAAGCTGTTCGAGCGCTTCGCGGACGATCGCGACCGCTCTGGTGTCTGGCACCCGCACAAGGGAATGGAGCGCCCGGCGACGACGCATCCCTGGGCGTGGTCGACCTTTCCGCTCGAGGATGGAGATGGGGCGGAATCGAAGTGGACCGACGTCACCTTCCGCGTCGGCCTGATCGGAAAACTTCTCGGCAGGGAAATCGAGTTGATCTGACGGAATGATCAGATCTGGCCGAAGAGGCCGCATCAGTCCCAGCGACATCTTTCCGGCCGGACATTCCGAATATCGAGCCACTTTCCCGCGACTCCGCTCGGGTCTCTCGATCCGCGCGGTGGAAACAGGAAACACCGCTGGGCCACCGGTGGTGCTGGTCCCGGGCTGGGGTTGCTCGGTTTATTCGTTCCGCTTCACGATGCCCGCATTGGCTCAAGCCGGATATCGGGTCACCGCCGTTGACCTCAAGGGTCACGGGTTATCGGACAAGCCGGCCACGCCGGCGGAGTACACGATCGATTCGCTGGTCGAGCACCTGGCGGAAATACTCGACGCGCTCGGCCTCGAGCGACCGCATCTGGTCGGACATTCGATGGGCGGGTCGCTTCTCTATCATTTCGCTGCCCGCTATCCCGACCGTACCGGCCCGCTCGGCCTGTTGTCCCCGGTGGGATTGAGCGGCGTTCCGCCGATGCGGATCTATCACGCGCTCACGCCCCGCTTTCTCCTCCCGATTCTGCGACTCTTCACGCCCCGGCTCCCGGTGAAAGTGGCGCTCGCCCGCGTGTATGGAGATCGTGGCACCTACACTGATGAAGATGTGGACCAGTACTGGGCTCCGATCAGATTTCCGGGTTCGCCGGCGGCGTTGCGGGAGCTGCTGCACGCCTACGACTGGAATGCGTCCGAGCGCCGAAGCCTCGAGCCGGTCTCGATTCGAGCCATTGGGATCTGGGGCAGCAAGGATCACCTCATGCCTCGCGATGGAATGATGCTTTACGAGCGTCTGATTCCGGGAATCCAGCTGCACGAAGTCGTTGGGGCGGGGCATGTAGTGCATGAGGAAGCGCCGGATGAGGTGAACTCTGTGCTGATTCGATTTTTCGGGACAATTGAGCTCTGATCCAGTCTGACAACGGGTTGTGAGTTTACGGTTTTTGGGTTCTCCGTTATTGCGTGCGTTGTCAGTGCTTTGACCCAACAACCGATGACGCAAATACGGTGAACTCAAAACCCATTGTCCTTCCTCGTCGATCTTGAGGCGCGGCCTTCGCTTCAGGTTATATTGCTGGAAGGATGAGTGAAGAGAGAGTTGATGTGGCCGTCGAGATAGAAACAGCGGAAGGCCTGGCATTTTCCGATCTGGACCTGGCCCCCGAAGTGCTGCAAGCAGTGCGCGATGCGGGCTATACGCATCCGACTCCGATCCAGCAGCAGGCCATACCCCTTGCCCTGGCCGGAAGAGACCTGATCGGTCTCGCTCAAACGGGCACCGGGAAAACCGCCGGCTTTACGCTCCCCATCGTCCACAATCTGATCAGCGCGCCGCTCACTGATTCCGAGGGCGCTCTTGTCCATCGCGTACGGGTTCTCATCCTAACGCCCACTCGTGAGCTAGCGGTGCAGGTAGAGGAAAGCTTCCGCAAATACGGGAAGCACACCGGGCTGCGCGTCGTCCCGATTTATGGCGGAGTCGGGATCGAGCCGCAGACAAAAATGCTCCGCGATGGAGTCGACGTCGTCGTCGCGACGCCAGGGCGGCTGCTGGATCACATGGAACGCCAGAACGTGGTGTTCGACGAGCTGGAAGTCCTCGTTCTCGATGAAGCCGACAGGATGCTGGACATGGGCTTCGCCCCGCAGCTGAATCGGATCGTCAGCGAGATCCCCAAGTACCGGCAGACACTTCTCTTCAGCGCGACGATGTCGCCGGAAGTGGAAGCGCTGGCGCGGAATTACCTCCGGAAGCCGGTGGTGGTCCAGGTCGGGCGCCGCTCCGAGGCGGCGAGCACTGTCACTCACGCGGTGTACCCCGTCCCGCGCGAGCGTAAAACCACGCTGCTGGTGGAGCTGCTCAAGAAATCCGAGATGGACTCGGTCCTCATCTTCACCCGGACCAAGCACGGCGCCGATCGAGTCGTACGCCACCTGAATGACGGCGGAATCGCGGCGACCGCGATGCACGCCGACAAATCGCAGGGCGAGCGCACGCGCGCCCTCGAGGGCTTCAAGGCGGGAGAGATTCGCGTGCTCGTCGCCACCGACATCGCTCAGCGCGGTCTCGACGTGTCAGGCATCACCCACGTCATCAACTATGATGTGCCGCAGCAGCCCGAGGACTACGTGCACCGGATCGGCCGCACCGGACGCGCGGCGGCCACCGGCGACGCCTACACTTTCATGTCGCCTGACGAGATCGCGATGGTCCGCACTATCGAGCGGATGATAGGCCAGAAGATCCCGCGGATCTCGGTGCCGGGCTACGACTTCGGAACCACCAACGGCTCGGAGGCGACGGAGAGCGACGCGCCGGCACCTCTCACCCTGGCAACCGAGCCCGACATCATCGTCGGCCCTTCCGACGTCAGTGCCGCACCCGACCCAGTCGCGACACGAAAACGGTATCGACAGAACCGTTCCGTCGCACGACGACGCTGAGATTAGCCGCTCCATATCCCATTCCCGTCGCCGCATACGTCATACGCAGCCGGGTCGCGGAGAGCCTGACGTCGTGGACACGCCCGATCTCGCGCCTGCGGACGGTGTCGCCCCCACTCAGCAGCCGGATGACGCGATTCGCGGTGTCGATCTCGACACTCGCCGGAGCCGAGCGGGCGATCGCGAGGTGACGGGCGGCTCCGAACAGCGAAGTGATCTCCACCACCGCGCCGTTGACGTGGATGCTGTCGAGCAGCCTTCCCGCACCCGGCACGGCGATGGCCGAGAGTATGCTCATGATACAGAGCGTGATCGTGAGCTCGATGAGGGTAAATGCGGCGCGCATCCGTCCTTTCGCTGACATACCTGGTTAGATAGCATATGAGCGCCGCCACGCCAGTTCCCGAATCTTCCCGCCGTACACTCGATACCGCAGCAAGGCTGCCTTCCCTGCCGTGAAAATCAGCATCGAATATTGTACCGTTTGAAGCTACGCCCCACGGGCCACCAGTCTGGCGGCCGAGATCAAGGGACGCTTTCCCGAAGCGGAAGTCGAGCTGATTCCGTCGCGCGGCGGGCGCTTCGAAGTTCTACGCGATGGACAGCCGGTGTTCGAGAAATCGAAGATCGGGCGACATGCCAAACCGGGCGAAGTAATCTCAACACTGGAGAAGAGATCCTAGAATCATGAGAATCGCGTTGAACACCGGAGGTGGAGACGCGCCGGGGCTCAATGCGGTCATTCGTGCCGCCGTCCTGTCCGCCGTCAATCGCGGCTGGGAAGTGCTCGGCGTCAAGAAGGGCTACGCGGGGCTGCTCGGTGAAGACGAAGTCATTCCGCTCACGAAGGAATCGGTTCGTGGGATAGGCCACCTCGGCGGAACGATCCTGCGCACGACCAACCGCGGCAATCCGTTCAACTATCCGATTTTTGCACCCGACGGGACGTGCGAAGAGGTCGACTGTTCGGACCAGGTCATCGAGAACGCTCGTAAGCTCGGGATCGACGCGCTCATATCGATCGGCGGTGACGGATCGCTGGCGATCGCGAACCAGCTCTGTCAAAAGGGAATGAAGATCGTTTGCGTTCCCAAGACGATCGACAACGATGTGGCCGGAACCATCACGACCTTCGGGTTCGATACGGCCGTGAATACTGCCCTCGAGGCCATCGACAAGCTGCACACGACCGCGGAGAGCCATGACCGCGTAATCGTGCTCGAGGTGATGGGACGACACGCCGGATTCATCGCACTCCACGCGGGACTGGCAGGCACCGCCGATGTGATTCTGATCCCCGAGATTCCCTACGACATCGAGAAGGTCTGCGACAAAATCAGGGCGCGCGACAGGGCCGGCAGGCACTTCTCGATCGTCGTCGTTGCCGAGGGTGCCTACCCCAAAGGGGAGGGCCCCGCGATCATGGGGCCGTCGAGACCCGGCCAGGCCATAAGGGTGGGCGGCGTGGCGGAGCGCGTGATGGACGAGATCGAGGAGCACACCCAGAAAGAATGCAGGTCACTCGTACTCGGCCACCTCCAGCGGGGCGGGCAGCCCACCAGCTACGACCGGCTTCTGGCCGTGCGGTTCGGGGGCGCGGCGGTTCGCGCGGTGGCCGACGGAAAATGGAATCACATGATCGCCCTGCAATCACCCCATATTGTTACGGTCCCGCTTGCTGAAGTCCTCCAGACTCCAAAGCGGGTCGAGCTGGATCACGACACCATCCAGACAGCGCGGGCGACCGGGATCTCCTTCGGCGATTGAGGCCTGGGGGCTGGAAACCGGTTGAGGTGTGTAGAAAAGTTGTCCTTTTCTCAGGACAGTTGGCCGGATACTAATGTTGCGGGTTGTAGGATAAGTCGTTGTAACAAATAGGGTTACCCTCCGAGCCGGGGTATGGCACCCCTCGTGCACCCCATATGGCCATGATTCAGCTTTCTAGCAGCTCCAACCCTTCATTCTGGCGCTTCGTCGCGCCCGCCGTGGCAGGACTCGTCCTCTCGGCTGGTGTCGCTGATGCACAGAGGCGGCCGGTTCCGGTTCAGTCCGGGAACGAGCAGACGGCACAGTCACGTCGCGATCCGATTGTGCCCCCTGGCTATGCACCGCCGGCGGGGATGTGCCGTATCTGGATCAAGGGCGTACCCCCGAGTCAGCAGCCGGCTCCGACGGACTGTCCGTCGGCCATCCGCAACAGGCCCGCCAACGGCAGAGTGCTGTTCGGCGATGACAAGGGAAAGGCAAAGAAGGACAAGACCAGGAAATCGTCAAAAACTGACGGGCTGGTCGATCTCATAACGAGGGGGATATCAAGATGAAGGTTTTACTGATTGGTCTCGCGATTGCCGGCCTCGGCGCTTCAGCGCCGCTCGACGCGCAGATCAGCGTCCGTAACCCGGCGAGCACGCGCAACGACGACATCGGAAACAACTCCGGCTCATGGTACTCGGTTGGTCGCGATGCGAGCGGCTATTCGATCTACGAGCGACGTACGCGCGATAGAAACGGCAACATCGTGATCCAGCGCGCCCGTCGGAATTCCAACGGCTCGATGACGATCATCAGCACGCGCACCGTGCGGGATGACCGCCGCGACAACAGGAACTGCGATTACAGCCGCTCGACCAACAGCGTCGGCGATATCCTGTTCGGCAGGACCAACGATCGTGTCTGCGACGACGACTATAGCCGGGACGACAATGGCTGGTACCAGGTCGGACGCGGTCGAGACAACAACTCGATCTACGAGCGCCGCACCCGCGACAGAAACGGCAATCTGATCATTCAGCGTGCCCGCCGGAACTCGAACGGCACCCTGACGATCATCAGCACCCGCCGTGCGTCCGATAACGACAAGCAGTGGAAGAGACAGAAGCAGCACGAGAAGGAGCATCGGAAGGCGGAGAAGCGGCATGAGAAAAGCCACGACCGCGACGACAGACGTGACGACAGACGTGACGACAGACGTGACGACCGTCGCGATGATCGCAGAGATCGTTAAGCAGCGATCCGGCAGGAATTGAATTCAGTAATTACGAGCGGCCCCGGAGTGTTTCCGGGGCCGTTTCGCATCCGGTGCGGTGTATGCGCTATGCAGACAGACTTCCTGGCCTCCGATCCCATACCTTAACGGGCAGATGCAGCGCACTGTAATCGACCGATACCTCCCGCCCGACCACGAAGCGTTCGTGGCGGCCGAGCCGCCCACCGGGCGAATCATCGTGATCGCCCCGACGCGAGCGGCCTGCGAGACCATTGAGCTGGCCCTGGGCCTCCGCATCCCGACGGTAATGGAGAAGCAGCACGGCCAGGAGATAAGGGCGCTGGCCGCCGCCGGGAAAGGCTTCGGGATCGTCGCCGGCACGGGCACCGGCAAAACCCTCTCGATTCGGCCGATCGCCGAGACGATCCTGTCCACCGATACGCTCAAGGTGGGAGTGGTCAATCGGGAGCGCGAGGCGACTCCGGAAACGCCGACTTGGAACGTCATCGTCGTGACCACCGGGATCGCGCGCCGTTGGTTCCAGGACGGAGACATTCTGGCCAGCGACACACTGGTGGTCGACGAGATCCACCAGACCTCGGCCGAGCTGGAGCTGTGTCTCGCCCTCGGCAAGCGCGTCGGGTGCCGGTTCATCTGGCTGTCGGCCACCGTCGACCCGACCTTTTACGCGCGCTACCTGAACGCCGCGGCGGTGCTCGAGAGCTCGGCGTTCGATCCGGCCAAAGCCGCTGACGTGAAGATCGTCCGCCGCGATCCGCTCGGATTCCTCGACGACAAGTTTCTCCAGCAGGTGATCAAGGAGCGGCGAGGCGTCGGCATGTTCGTGCCGACCCGGAAGGGAGTCGAGCAGGCCGCCGAGCTCGTGTCGGACCGTTTCCCCCGCATCAACACCGCGTTCTATCACGGCGGCGAGCCGATCAGAGTCATCAGGCCATTTCTCGAGGGCGAAGAAAAGAAGCCGTACTTCCTCGCGATGACCGCGGCCGGCCAGAGCGCGCTCAACGTGCAGGGACTCGACACCGTCGTGATCGACGACACGCGCTTCAGCAACATCATCGAGCGCGGCAAGAACGTTCTCACCAAGCTGCACCTTGGTGCGAACGAGATCCTGCAGATGGCGGGACGGGTGCACGGGCGCGTAGCGGGAGGGAGAGTGTTCATTCTTTCCGACCGCGACATCCAGTTCTCCGCTCTTCGCCCGACCGCGCCGGAATTCCAGCTTGCCGGCGATTCAGAGCGCGTGGCAATGACGTGCGCCGATCTCGGCGTGGCCGCCGACGAGCTCGAGCTGCCGGTCGCTCTCGACCGCGTTGCGTACAAAAAGGCGGTGACGCTGCTCGAGGGGCGCGGCATCATCGAGAACGGACGGCTGTCGCGCTACGGCAAAGCGGTCGAAGCGATGCCCGTCGACCGGCCGTGGGCCGAGCTCATAGTCAACGCCGATGACGAGCTCGTTCCCTATCTCGCGGTGATGAGCTCGATCGAATCACTGCACCGGATGACGCGCGAGGAGCGGGATCTCTCGGGCGTCACCGTACCGGGCAGCGACAACCTCACCTCGTACAACCTCTACGCCGAGGCTTTTTCGAGGTGCGGGTACATCGGCGAGGTGTACGGGCTGCCGCGGCATCTCTTCGACGTATCAATCGAAAAGTGGGCGGAGGGACGAGGCGTGCTGGTGAAAGCAATCGAGGACGCCGCGCTCGCGATGGCGAGCGTGTACCGCAGCCTCGGCATGGAGCTGCCGGTGAAAATGGTGAACGCGCGCGACCACATATACGGGAAGTTCACGAAGCTGCTCGCGCAGTTCATGCCGTTTGATCTGGTGATCGACGAACGAACCGCGGATGAAACGGAAGCACGCGTGTCAAAGACGAGTGTGTGTGGGAGCTGGGGGCCAATCGCCGGCGAGCTCCGGTACTTCGCTGACCGCTCGGGCATTCCGCGCGCGGCGATCGAGGGAACGCAGATCCCGATCGAGCTGGTCAGGCAATACGCGACGCGCACCAGGCCGGAGCTCATTTACGACGCGCGGCGGAAGCACGGCCCGCTCGGGCTGAAGCGGAAGCTGGAGTATTTCGGCTTCGAGCTGGAGAGCGAGATCGAGACGCTGGACGAATTCCCGCCGGAGCTCGCGGGCGAGGCGCGGCGAGTATTGGCGGAGGCGATGGCGCGGGGTGAAGCGCGTCATTTCGCGGTGAGAAAAAATCAGCCGGCGATCGACGAGATCCGTGAAGCGCACAAGCGCTCTGGCGGAGAGACGCCGAGGCTTGGCCTTCAGGAGCTCACCAAGGTCTACGAGACCCAGCTCGGCGACGTGAGCTCAATGTCGGATTTCAAATCGGCTCGACTGACGGTTGACAGGGACGAGTTCGTTCCTTCAGCAATCCGCGAGCGGATTGCGCGGCTGCCGAGCCATGCGACGGTGCGCGACCGGGAGGTGGAGATCGACTACGATGTCGAGACGAGCGATGGAGTCTCTCACGGAGTGGCAAGGCTGCGGCTTCCCGAGAAAATCGCGCGGTCTCTGTCGGCGGGTGAGATCCCCGCTCTCGACCGGCCCGTGCGGTTCGTGGTTCTG
>JBGTEZ010000152.1:0-2117 GCA_041747535.1 Gemmatimonadaceae bacterium | reverse complement strand
CGTTCTTTTGTACGAAGGAATCCTCGCCGATCCGGGCGCTGCGTCTCTCGACTGGCTGGGACGCGACATGCAGAAAATCACCAGCGCCATCGACCTCGGTCGTTGGTACAGCAAGCACATGGGGATGCGCATCTCCGTTCGTGATGGAGGCGAGTACCGCCAGGTGGCTCGTTTCACCGACAAGGGTCCCATCGCGTTTCACGACGTCGCCGTTCTGGTGCCTGCACCCGCAGGCGATAGCGTCCGCGTCCGGCTGTCATTCGTCGCCGACGACTGGCGGATCGACAGGGTGAACATCGCAAGCACATTCTCACACGCGCCTGTGCGAACGATTCCTCTGAACGGCGTGATCGGATCCGATGGAGCCGCCGACACGGCTGCCTTCGGCAGCCTCTCCGGGGCCGACGACCGATACCTGACTACCACGCCGGGCCAGCGCTTCTCCGCTCAATTCTCACCCGGCCCGATCAGTCCGGATTCTGTTCGCACCTTTATGCTCGCGTCCCAGGGCTATTACACGGAATGGGTGCGGGGAAGCTGGATCGACAAGCGGACGGCTCGAGCGGAGCCTTTCGTCGCGTCAAAAGCATCGATCGCCCGAGCGATCGTGAGGTGGCGATCGAAGCAGGCAGATCTCGAGCGCCAGTTCTACTCCACCGCCATTCCGACGAGGTAGCGATGCGGCAATTATTTGCAGCAGCGGTGATGGCCGTGTCGTTGGTTTCCGGCTGCCGCTTCGGTCCAAAACTCGAGAATGTCAGTCTTGCCAGGGCACCGCGCGGGACGATGATGGAGGTGACGAGAGTCTCGGGCGTCGTAAACGGAGAGCTCCTGGCGGTGACGGATGATGCTCTCGTTGTGCTGGAAGGGAAGCGCATCGTGACCGTTCCGTTCGTCGAGATCCGTGATGCGCGCAGCTCAGAGCTCGGGCGTGATTACCGCATCAGCGGCCAAAAGCGTCCCAACCCGGAATCGATGGCGAGGCTTCGGCGGGTGAGTCACTTCCCACAGGGCATCACGCCGGAGATCGAGGCAAAGCTGCTCTCGGTCTACCAGCAGTAAGTCAGTGTCGGTGCGGATGAGGGTTCTGGCCTCGGTACTCGGTGCACTCGCTCTGACGATGAGTGTCGAAGCGCAGGAGCACCACGTTGCGCACTCCACGCAGGTCGTGGGCGCCGATGTGGCGGCATTCGTCGCCGCCGCGCGACTCGGCAGCGAGCGGTACCGCGATCGCAGTGTCGCAATTGCGGCGGGCTTCCGGCGTCTCGGCCGCGATTTCCCGTCGATGGGTGAGCATTGGGCGCATCCGGGCAAGGTCATCGCCGGCCGGTTCGATGTCGCCGACCCTGCGATGCTCACCTACGCGTCCATTGACGGCAAGCCGGTCCTGCTGGGGGTCGTCTACGCAATTCCGCTCGAGCCTGGACAGCGTCCCCCGCCGCTGCCGGGTGGCATGAACGCCTGGCACGAGCACAACGGAACGGTCGATGAAGAGAGCTTCCTTCCTGAGCACAGCGGTGATCATTCGGTCACGCACGGCGGAACCCGGCTGGCAATTCTGCATGTGTGGACCTCGTTGCCGAATCCGGGCGGCGATTTTGCGGCCGAAAACTGGTCGCTTCCATTTGCGCGGTTGAACCTCGAGCCCCCAGCGTCGGTGCCCGAGCCCGCGGCACGCGCTCTCTCGCTTCTTTCAGGGTCGGCCGACTTCTACTCCAACCTTCTCGAGAGCGAGCTGCCGTCCCGAGCAAAGACCGAGTGGCGAAATGCTCTGAGGGTCGCCACGCAGAACGCCTACAAAATCGTCGCCACCGGCAGACGGAGCGATACCTTGTCGCAGCAGCAGCTCGACGCCCTGGAAACGACCTGGGACACTTTCCGCGTGAGCCTGTCGAAGCAGAGTCCCGATCTGGCGCGACGACTGGGAAACGCTGGAACCTCGCCACGCTGACGACCCTGTTCGGATCAACTGCTTAGCACTAAGTTCCTCGGGCGTGTCGGTCGCGCAAACGCGGGCGTAATTCAGTTGGTAGAATGCCAGCTTCCCAAGCTGGACGTCGCCGGTTCGAGTCCGGTCGCCCGCTCTCCTTTCGAGTCCGTCGTGCGCAATTTCGCGA
>JBGTEZ010000151.1:0-2536 GCA_041747535.1 Gemmatimonadaceae bacterium | reverse complement strand
GGCGGCGGCGGCAGAGCACCGCCGCCGGACGGCGAGCCGCACGCGCTCAGCAACAATAAAGCCAAAGTGAGCCACCGGGCGATGACGGCGGAGCGAAGTCCTTGTGGGAACTCCGCTCCGCCGTCGCGCCCGATGAGTAAGCGTCCTGACTGGATGGTCTTACCACTCGACCGGGTAGGGCGGCATATTGTTGAGAATCACGACCCGGTCCTCGACCTCCGTGCCGGAGGGCAAGAAGGAATTCTGCACGAGGCTCTTCACGCCGACGGTGACGTTGTCGCCGACGGCTGCGTTGAAGAGCACGCCCTGATCCTTGAGCTCGAAGTTATTGCCGGCTTCGGTCGTCTGAACGAAGGGACCGAAGGAGGATGGTCCGCCGTGGATGACGCTATGGACGCCGTAGGAGCCGCGGTTGCCAAGCCGGATGTGCGTATGCGTGAGCGCGTGCCACGTCACGTTGTCCTTCATCGTCGTGATCGTGCCAATGATCCACTCATCGCCTTCGTCGGCTCTGAGCGAGTTCTTCACGCCCGAGACCGCCCCGAACTGGCTCAACGTCTGGGCGAAATCGACGTCGCCGATGATACGGGCCTTGCCGCCGAAGTCGCGGGCGTAGTTCGGTCGCCGCGTGGGCACGCCCCTGAACGACGGCAGTTCGCGGGGGTCGGGTTCAAAGTTGATGCCGCGGACGTTCTCCGGGTTCTCCTTTTCGAGCAGCGTGTAGCCGATCGCGAAGGCCACGTTGACCTCGATCACTTCGTCCATGAATATGCGGTCGGCGGCAACCATCGGGACGGTCTTCTCCTCGACCTGATCCTGCGACTCGACTTCCTTGCCCGGCAGGACCTTAAAACCCGAAGGAATCGTCACGCCGGGAGCGACGCGGGCGATCGAGAGTACCATCGCGTCTTTCTCGATGATCGCGCCGTCAATCTCGGAGTTAAAGCCGACGAATGACGGGCAGTGCGACGGCGCCAGCTCCGGGCCGGCCTCGTCGGGGTCGGGGCAGGCGCCGTCCTCGCCGATGCGCGTGGGCGTGTCGTCGGCCTCCTTGCCGAGCACGCGCGCGCCGTGGGCGATGATGACTTGATCGCCGATCTCGATCGGTCCGCCGCTGGCGTCGAGGAACGTGCTGTCCTGGACGTTGCTCTCGTCGCCGATGTGGATGAATTTCTCGCCGCTTCCCGCCTTGAGGTAGGCGAACGGCGCGATGTAATCGAGGTTACCGAGGTGGATGTTGTCGCGCTGTTCGAGCAGCGCGGTCGGATCGATGAAGCTCGCGTCCTCCGGGGCCGCGCCGGCCGCGCCTGCGAGGCCCAGACCTAGGGCCGCCACGCCGAGCGGGAATAGGAATTTAAAAAGCAGTGCTATCAATGTCATGACTCCCCCTCCATTAGCTGTGTTCATAGAATAGTTACGCCGAGATGTTTCCTCTCGACGCTCTTAGTCTTAGGCCTTTACCAATTTGAAGCTGACTAAGACCGCGCATTGCGTAGGGAAAGCGTTAGCGGTTCAAAAGAAAAGAGGGCCGCGCTAGTTATGCGACTTCAATCACAGGTGGCTTAAAAAACCGAGCCTCTTCCAATGCTAGACGAGTCTGAAGTAAGGCGGCGACTATCGCCCCTGTTTGTTTCCCGAGGTCATTGTCGATGCCAAGGGCAAACAGAGGAAACGCTACCCGTACGAGTGGATACTGACCCCCTACGAAAAGCTCAAGTCGCTCCCCAAGGCCGAGCGTTTCCTCAAGCCTGGCGTCACCTTCGAACACCTGAATGCACTGGCTATCCAGCTCTCGACTTTCTCCGGATGGGCAGGCAGGAACATAGCCTGCGGAACCCCTGGGGCCGAGCAGCATCGAAGTAAGCAACTTCTGGATCGGCGGAGGAGTACCTATGAGCAGCTTTCGGATGAACCGGCGTGAATTCATCGCTGCGATCGGCGCGGCTGCCTTCGCGGCGGTTACGAACACCAGGGCAGCAGAGAGCCCGTCGGTCGCCCCGGCCAGGATGCAGAAGCGCGCGATCCCTAGTAGCGGAGAACAGCTCGCGGTGATCGGCATGGGCACGTCGGGCACCTTCGACGTCGGCGCCACCGAGGCCGAGCGCGCGCCCCTGGTCGAGGTGCTGCGCGTGCTCTTCGACGGCGGCGGCAGCCTCATTGATACCGCGCCCAGCTACGGCCACGCAGAGACCGTGACCGGCGATCTGCTGCAGCAGGGCGATTGGCGCCAACGCGCTTTTCTCGCCACCAAGATTTCCGCGAGGGCAGGCGCGGGCGCGCGCGCTCAGTGGAACGGTTCGCTGGCAGATCTGCGCAGCGACAAGGTCGATCTCCTGCAGGTGCATAACCTGGTCGACTGGCGCGAGAACCTGGCGTTCCTGCGCGAGCTGAAGCAGGCCGGGCAGGTACGCTACCTCGGCGTCACGCATTATCTGGATAACGCCCATGACGAGCTCGCCCGGATCGTCCAGGCCGAGCGCATCGATTTCGTCCAGGTGAATTACTCCGCCGCAACGCGCTCCGCCGAAAAGCGGCT
>JBGTEZ010000150.1:0-4074 GCA_041747535.1 Gemmatimonadaceae bacterium | reverse complement strand
ACGGGGCGCCGCGGCGCCCGGTTGCTCCGAGCAGACGTCCGAAGGGATCCCCCGCGGCGGGACAGCGCCTGCCGAGCGGGATCCGCCGCAAAGAGGCCGGGGAGGAAAGGCTGGGGGGCGGGGACTCCGGTCTAACGCGGCGCATCGGCCAGGCGCAACGCCTCGTCCTGTGATCGAGCACCACCGCGATGCCGGAGCGCAGTGCGGAGACCCCACCCGATATCGGGTCGGCCTGCCCGGCCTGGGTCAGGCCCGCCTCGGCCTCTCGAACCCGGCCGACACCCAACAGCAAGCGCGCGCGGAACAGGACATAGGACACCCCGCGTCCTTCCCGAGGCACGCGTCCGAGCGCGGTGAAGGACGCTGCCGGCTCGTTGTGGTGATAGGTGGAAATCGCCCCGCGCAGGGATCGACCGGCGTCACGACCCCGGGCATAGTGCCGGCCAGGCACTACATCGAAGTAGTCATCGTGAAGATGATGGTCAGCTCGAACGCGGAACTGGCGGGGCGGACCGGCGTGATCGCCGGCAGCGGAGCCAGCGCTTGAGGACAGGCGCTCACCCCCTCACATCGTCCCGCTTTCGGAAGGATCGAGCCTCGTCGGGTGCATCGCGAGCACCCCGGAGGCCTCGGCGACTGTGAGGCATCTCCGGGAGATCCCGCGTGTAAAAGGCCCTCGCCGATACCACATCGAGGGCAGCCGCCCGCGAGCCCGGTCACGCGGGATGCGACGAGCGCATCCCGGTCTACCGGCCGGCGCGCTTCATCACAGGTTGGAGCGTTCCGGCGACGGTGGACTCCATCACCGCAGTGAGCGACCCACAGGCTAAGCCCCTCAGCCGCTCAAGGAGCGCCGGTGCCTCGGCCGGGTCGCCCACTTCACCGTGACTACACCTGCCGCTCACTATCCATCAATACCCCATACTGCTCGAGCTTGGCGACATCCACCGCCACACCACCACCTTGTCTTTGACCTGATCAGCCACCTCTTCCCATCGAACCTCGTTGACTACCAGGCTTCATCGAAGGCGTTTACGAACTCCGGCATCTAACGTAGTGTTCCCCAGCCCTCCGAATGCATGTGCAATGGCTGCCCTTGTACTGCCAGAAATAGATGATACGCGCATCATCGATCCTCGGTGAGAGAGGCGTTGAATCGCGGAATCCACCGGCTGTTTTCTCGTGCCGCACCATATCTTTCGTCGTTATCGTGTCGAAGAGTATGGGCTCGCCTAGCTCGTTGACCCGGATCGCGGCATCATGGTGACCATTGTGATGCAAACTGCTGGTTGGCAACACCCGGACACGGGTCTCTGCGTCGAGAACAATCAGCTCCTTGGCGCTATTCACGAACATGACCACCTCGGCGCCCGATTCTCGTACTTGTTCGTCGATAGACTTGGCGCAGGGACCCCTTTTACTCCCCTGCGCGTGAGTCGCTTCCCCTGAACTAAGCAGGCTCCAAATTTTGCTACCCTTAGTAGATGCCGCTGCATGGGCGACCGACTGCATATCGCGGTGGGGTCCCATCGCGGCAGCCGTCGTTGCCCTGGACCGGTGCTGCCAGAGGATGATCGAGTAGCCTATGCCGATACCCAAGGCTATGAGGATGAATGATTCAGTCATAGTATGTTCCTCAGAATGATAGAGATAAAGGTTCTCTGTCAGCCGCGATCGATCTCCCGGGATCGGACGAGACTGCATTGCTTGCTATTCTCCGCTATAGTTCAAGCCAATCAAGTGACAAAAGTCACAAGCATTCTGTGAAATATTACCCATCTCTCCTACGACACGGTTTCAAAAAGACCACAGGTTGATGCGCAAGAAGACGGCCCGCGAGGGTTGGAAGCGGGGAAGCTGTTGTTGCGCCTCCGCATTGAACGAGTTCTGGTAGTCAAACTCTTCATCGAACAGGTTCCTGACATCCAGGCTCACCAAACCGTAACGTTTGGGTAGCCGATAACCGATCGACGTATCAAGGGTCCAAAAGCGGTCTTGAGAGCTGGACAAGTCCGTCCTGGTCGCCTCTTGGTCGACATAGGTAGCGCCAAGCGTTGCAGACAATCCAGACGGATGAAAGTAGCTGAGGTCGAGCGGGAGGTAGTGGGTTCGTAATTCCGGCAGGCCACTAAACTCGCGTTCCCCGTCGGACAGGAAACTTTCCCGTTCGAACTCCTCGAATTGGTACTCCGCCGCAAGCGCCAGCCTCGGGTGCGGCGCCCAATGGAGATAGCTACGGTAAAAGCGTTCGTCCTGGTTCTCTCCGATCCCATTCCCATCCGTGTCCGTGAGCGTGCGGGTGAGGTCGCGCCACGACAACTCGAAGCCGCCATAGAGATCCGGCGAAAAGCGCTGGTCCAGCCCGAAACCATAGCGCGTTGAATCGGTGCCATCGAGATCGTCAAAGAACTGATTGAAGCCTGCAAGCTGCGTCGGCTCGAGCGTCTGATTGGTCACGAAGAAACGCTTGAGGACCCGAAAGGCGGCGGCGCGCAGCGTAGTCGAAGGCAAGATGTTCCACACCAACCCGAACTTGGGGTTGAGCGGGTGCGTATCGAGGTGCCCGGTATGGAAGGAATCATAGCTGGCGCCCAGGGTGAGGGTGGCGGTCGTGCCTAACGAAATCGGTACATAGGCGTAGGCGTGGATGTCCTCGGGGCGATCGACGCTGTCCTGGGATGAAAGTATCTCTCCTCCCGGAAGGGCGCTCTCGATTGCCAGTGCGCGATTCCGGAGCCTGCTGTAGCCGATCCCCGAGATGGCCTTGAAGCCCTCGCCGCGGAACAGGTGCTGGATCTCGGCAGAGTAGCCCTCGATAGGGTCCGCCGAGTGGAAGGCAATATCGTCTACCGAGTCGCCCGAATCATCGAAATTCTGATCCGTTATGAACTCACTGTCGCTGTAGATGAACGAAGCCAAGAGGTCGTGATCATCCGTTGGTTGGTAATGGGCCCCGATTCGGGCAGAATCCTGCTTGATCTCCTGGCGAAAGCTGGGATCGAGCCCGTTCAGGGTGATATCGACGTCGCCGGCTTCCTGCTCGCTGCGCCGTAGCTCCGCTTGCAGACTCAGTTCGGGCGTCACCGTCACCTGGCCGAACGCGTTGTAGACATCGTTCTCGAGGTCGTTGTTCGGACGAAAACCGTCGGTTTCGTAGTGGAATTGTCCTACGCTGCCTGAGAATTGGCCGTGGATGCCGGATACGACGAAGTTATCGGCTACTGTGTCGTTGTTACCGACGAGGACATTGGTTTGCAGCCCGGTACCGTTGCGGGTGAATAGCGGATTATATTCATAAAACGACAGGCTAGATGGGCCGGCGCCTTGCAGGATCGCCAGATTCGCGACCGCGAGCTCCGGTTGCAGCGGCGTGATATTGAGCGGCTGCAGCAACTGCGATTGAAGGAGCTCGCTGACACGAGCGATCTCGTGGCGTTGTAGCGTGCTGTATGAATCGGCAAGAAAGCGATGTGCCGAAAAGCTAGCGGGATCGGCGGTGACAGATTTCCACGCCTCGACCCGGGCTCGCTGCTGAAATCCAAGGTCATCGTAGATCCTTGCGAGGTTGGCGCTACGCGCTGCGAGGTCCTCATCCAGCAGGAGCTTCGACCGATACACCGCCCGGTTGTCGTTTAGCTCAATAGCCCGTTGCAAGTCGTGCAGCGCCTCCACCGGCCGATTGGTGGTTTGCTTTTCGATGGCGTCGTAGAACCAGGGTGTCGGATCCTTGGGATCGAGGAGCTTCGCCTGCTCATACTCGCCCGACGCGAGACCGTCGCGCTTCTGCTCGTAGTAGGCCTTGCCGAGGTAGCTCCGCACGAGGGAGTTGTTGGGATCGAGGGAGGCGGCGGTCTCGATCTCGCGGGTGCCCTCGTCCAGATCTCCGTCGCGGATCTTCGCGAGTCCCATCCCGAGGCGCGGGAGCGGATCGGCGGGGTCGCCCTGGATGGCGCGCTCGAAGGCCGTCTTGGCCTTATCGACCTCGATGCGGGTCAGATAGGCGAAGCCCAGCACGGTCTGGGTGCGAGCGAGGGCGGGGCTCAGGGTCTCGGCCTTTTGGGCGGCTTCGAGGGC
>JBGTEZ010000149.1:0-2071 GCA_041747535.1 Gemmatimonadaceae bacterium | reverse complement strand
CGTATTCCCTTGAACAGAAGCCAGAAGCTCAGCGCGATGTAGAACAGTGCCATCGGCATGTCGAACAACCACACGTTGACGACGTTGGAGAAGGAGGGCTCGCGATATACGCTACCGCACAGAACAGACACCACGCGGACGAGACGACGCCGAAGATGGCGAGGTCTATAACCAACGACGCACAGTTGTCTGGTAGGACTGATAAGCGCTGCCAAACCTGGACTGGAGATAGCGCTCCTCTCGGAGAACGATGCCCCAATGCAGTAGCCACGTCATCGGAACCACCAGTAACAGTGGCGCCAGTCCGTTGACCCAGAGGGTAACGCCCAGGTATACGCCGATGGCGGCGACGTAGAGCGGATTGCGCGAGAACCGGTACGGACCATCAGTTGCGAGCGCGAGTGTTGGTTGCGTCGGCAGAATGTTCGTTCCGACGCGTTTCATGGCCAGCTGGGCAAAATGGGCCAGAGCTCCCGCCGAGATGAATACCAGGACTCCGAGCACCCTAGCGAGCACGGTCGGCAGTAGCGTCACCGTCCAGAGTGCGTAGTGAATGAGCACCCCAATGAGGAGCATCCCGCCCACAAGCACCGGCGGGAGCACGAGAATGTCCGGTACATCGCTCGAACGTCTGTTAATGTTTCGATTCATCCGCATCCTTTCGATTCGACCGCTGCGAGAGTCTTCGCCGTAACCCGTCTCCGCGCCCGTAACTGCCCTTTCCATGCGCGCTCGATCACTCGCAGAGTATGTGCACCGATCACCGAGTCAGGGCGTGCGCCATTTCGCCACATTTCCCGAACGGCTCGACGGCCGTGGCGCCGCAGGAGAAAATCGACAAAGGTGGCAGCCTGCAGATACGCACGAAGGTCTGGCTGCGCGCGAAACTTCGTCAGCATCGTGTCGAGGGGTATCCAGCCGTGACGAGTTGTCAGGCTGAGCAGGATGTCAGCGTTCGAGTAACCCGCGCACCTGCCGTCCGCTGCCTGCGCGAGTCCTTCGGAGAGCCAGTCGGTGCCGGGTGCCGGCGGGCCCCACGCGTGCTGAGCGACGACATGCATGATCTCGTGGCGCTCAAAGGCGCGCCACTCGGGATTCGTCATGAGAAAAACGCTGCGCGTGGATGGCTCCGCGAAACCTGTGGCGCGTGCTCCAATCAACGTCGTCATCTGCGCACGACTCTCCACGAAGAAGACGTCGAGAGGTGCGCCAAGCGCGGGCGCGTTGATGAGAGCACGCACATGGGACAAAGCGCGCGGCAGCCGTTTGAGCAGACTGTCCTGGTGCGCTGCCGGGTAGGAGCCAGCGGCGAAGTAGACACGGAAGCCGTTTATGCGCCGCGGAATCCATGAAAAAGAGGAGTCGGCGAGCGCAGATGCCGCGAGGCCCGCGGGCTCTTGTGCCTCTGCCGCGCGCACGAACGCCGAGCTAAAGACGAAGCTCGTCACGAGCAGCGTGTCTACCCCGGCTTGCACTACTCGCCTCGCCATCATATCAGCCGAGCGGCCAGCATCGTGATGTCATCGTGCGGATCTGCGTGCCCGCCGAATGTCTCCACGGCGTCGAGCACCGCGCGCACCAACTCCGAGGCAGTACCGCCGCGCTCGGCCCGCAGCACCTCGCGGAGCCGCTCCGCGCCGAAAACCTTACCGGTCGGGTTGTGGGCCTCCACCAGGCCATCGGTGAAGGCGAGAAGCGAGTGTCCGATCGCGAGGGTGCGCGTCACCGCGGTGAAATGCGAATCGGGAAGCATCCCCAGTGCCGGCCCGGTCGGTCGCAGCTCCTCAATGCCCCCATCGGGCGCAACGATGAGGGCGGGCTCGTGGCCGGCGTTCACGTAGACCAGCTCGCCGGAGATCGGTTCGAGGGACGCGAGGAACACCGTTGCAAACATGTTCGTGCGCCCGTGCAGTCGCGCGATGTAATCGTTGGTGAAGCCGGCAACGCGCGTCAGCAGGTCGGCGGGGGAGGCCGACTGTATCGCCTGCATCACCATCGTGTGACGGCCGCCGATCATCTGGATTGCGCCGCCCCCAACGGGGTCGGCCGAGGCGCGGATCAGGCTCCGGAA
>JBGTEZ010000148.1:0-10685 GCA_041747535.1 Gemmatimonadaceae bacterium | reverse complement strand
CTTCGCCATGAATCCGCCGCGCATGTTGTGGCGTATCACGGCGCGTCCACACCCGTCCGGCAGTGTCACGGCAAACACGGGCGCGCGTCCCGTAAGCGGTTTGGCGTCGGGCTGTCGCTGCGCGTACTCGTAGAGTGTCTGAAGCGCGAGCACGGTTCGGATCCCGGCAGCGCATGATTTGGCCGCCAACACATGTGCGCTCCCGACCTTGAAACGGTCATACGACGAAATCGAGATTCCGATCATTTTCCCGTTTGCACCGCTCGCTCTGGCCCGCTCACCGACGCGATCGCGCTCAGCAGCGCCTCGGCCTTGCCGCACGTTTCGTCCCACTCGACCTCACCCACCGAATCGGCGACGATCCCGGCGCCGGCCTGCACTGACGCCGTTCCGTTGGCGATAATGCAACTCCGGATCGTGATCGCGAGGTCCATCCTGTTCCCGCCCGCCGCGATGTATCCGACCGCGCCCGCGTACGGGCCGCGCGCGACCGGCTCGAGCTCGTCGATGATTTCCATCGCTCGCACCTTGGGTGCACCCGTCATCGTGCCGGCGGGAAACGTAGCGCGAAAGACATCGAGCCCCGAGAGATCCGGCTTCAGCCGGCCCTCGACCTGACTGACGATGTGGAGCACGTGAGAGAATCTCTCGACCTTCATGAATTCCGTCACCTGCACCGTACCGAATTCCGCCACCCGTCCGAGGTCGTTGCGGCCGAGGTCTACGAGCATGACGTGCTCGGCCCGTTCCTTGGCGTCGGCGAGGAGCTCCTCGGAAAGCCGCTCATCCCCGGCCGCTGTCGCGCTCCGCCGGCGAGTGCCGGCGATGGGACGCAGCGTGACGCGCGAATCGGAAACGCGGACCAGCAACTCGGGCGAGCTTCCGACGATCTCCATTCCATCGAGCACGAGATGAAACATGTAGGGCGACGGATTTACCGCGCGCAACGCGCGATAAAGGTCGGACGGATCGAAAGCGAGCGGCACCTCGATCCTCCGTGAAAGGAGTACCTGAAAGCAGTCGCCGGCCCGGATGTACTCGCGGATTCGCTCGACATCCTCGATGAAGGCGGAGCGCTCGTAACTCGAGCGTTCTTCGACGCGCGCAGCACCAGCTTGCGTCGGCAGCGGTCGCAACGCGGATGGAGCATTGAGTCGTGCAAGTATCTCCTCGAGCTCGGTGTTGGCCTGGGCATAGAGCGCGTCGAGCTCCGGATCGCGCGCGCCGCGGGGGACCGGCACTGAGATAACGATCCGCGCGCGGCCGTGCAGATTGTCCAGGATCACCAGCGATCGCGTGAAGACGAAAAGCGCGTCCGGAGCTCCGAGCGAGGGTTTCGAGCGCACCGGGAGCTCTTCGATCAGGCGCACCATGTCGTAGCCGAAGAATCCAACCAATCCCGCCCAGAATTGACCGACCTCCGGCACGTCCGCCGGCTTCACCGCATCGACGAGGATAGCGAGATCGGCCAGCGGATCCGCCGGTGTTCTCGGATTGTGCCACCCACGATCCGCCGTCCAGTCCTCGACTGTACCGGCGGCCAGGCGCCACGCGCGCCGCGGCTCGGTTCCCATGAAGGTGTAGCGCGACCAGGTCTCGCCACCCGCCGGCGCCGACTCGAGCAGAAACGCAAACGGCCCGCGCCGAAGCTTGGCGAAAGCAGTCACCGGAGTGTCGGTGTCGAGCAGACAATCCTGCCAAACAGGGACCAGGTCGGCGTCCGCGGCCAAGCGCTTGAATTGCTCGAGACTCATTCGTCCACCTAACTTTCGTCCATGAATTTGACCTTCGCACGAGCTCGGGTGATCGTGGCCTGCCTAACGGCGCTCATCGCCACCCGTCCACTCATCGCGCAACAGGCGTGGAATGATGCGCGCACGCGGTCGCTGGTCGAGCGCGCGACGGAGCGGCGCGCCAGTCAGCTGGCCGACACGGCCCTGGTAGACTACAAAGCGTCGGCGCACGGCTACCTGACGTTCCTCGCGCAGTTTGGGGAAGGATTCACCGAGCCGCCGAAAATCGTGAAGGCGGACGAGCTGGGACTGGAAGTCTACTGGCGGGCGCCGGACCTGAGCAAGCAGCGCATCATGGGGCGGCGGGATACGCTGCTGCTGCCGACCGACATCAACTATCACCGGGATCACCTCGGGATAGTGCAGAACAACTTCAAGAGCATCATCAGGCTGGGCGACGGCGACGAAGTGCGCGACGTGCCGCACCCGCTTTCCGCCGACGGCCTCGTGCAATACGACTACGCGATTCGCGATTCACTGCAGATCCGCCTCGGCCCCCGCGTCCTCGATGTCTACGAGGTGCGCGTGAGGCCGAAGGACGACCGGCAACCCCGGGCAATCGGCGCCGTATACATCGACCGCGAGACCGGCGAGGTCGTGCGCATGGCGTTCAGCTTCACCCGTGCGGCCCTCAAGGACAAGGATCTCGAGGATGTCTCAGTGGTCCTCGAGAACGGACTGATCGACGGACGGTTCTGGCTTCCGCGGCGACAGGAGATCGAGATCCGACGCACGGGATCGTGGCTCGACTATCCCGCGCGCGGAATCATTCGCGGACGCTGGGAGATCTGCTGCTACGAGGTCAACAGAGGAATTCCGGCGGAGTATTTCACGGGACCGGAGATCGTTCTGGGGACAAGGGCCGAAAGGGAGCAGAACCCGTATCCGTTCGCGGGGAAGCTTCTCGATTCGCTTCCAAGCGATGTCCGCGCCGTCACCGACGAAGACGTAAGAAAAGTGCAGGAGGAGGCCCGCGCGCTCGTGCGCACACAGGCATTGGCGAGAGGGCGGAGTCTTGCGATCTCAGCCAATCACGTTTCCGACATCGCGCGCTTCAACCGGGTGGAGGGACTCGCACTTGGAGCCGGTCTCCTTCAGCCCATCGGCAACGGATTCTCGGTCTCAGGGTCGGGCCGCTACGGCTTCAGCGATCACGCCGCCAAGGGGCGGGGGGCCATCGATTACCGCACGGGTGCTGGCTCGTCGATGACCATTTCAGTTGAGCGGCTCTATCGAGATGTCAGCGAGGAAGGCGAGACATCGCTCATTCGAAATACCATCGCGTCACAGGAGTTCGGCAGCGATTACACCGACACTTACGATGTCCGGCGATTCGGGCTGAGCGCGACTCTCGCCCGCAGTGGCTGGCGGCCTTCACTCGCGTACGACGTCGAGCGCCACGCTCCGCTGACAGTCAACGCCACACCGGCCAACGGTGTGTTCGAGCCGACGATCCCGGCGGCCGACCTACGCGAGCGGCGCCTCACCTTCGCGCTGCAACGACCCACCAGCCTCACGTTTCGCGGCTTCGAGCTCGCCGCGCGGCTCAGCACGACCGGCATCCGTACCACGGCCGCGAGCGTTGCCGGCTACGGCGATGTGCTCCGCCCATCTTTGATGCTCGATCTCCAGCGGCCGTTCGGGTCGCGGCGGCTGGTATTCCACACCATCGCGGCTGGCGCGTTCAGCGGCGACAGTGTCGCCGCTCAGCACCACGTCTATCTCGGTGGTCCCACCACCGGGCCCGGCTACGAGTTCCACGAATTCGTCGGAAGGGGCGGCCTGAGCCAACGCGTGGAATGGCGCACTCCCGCTCCGTTCTTCTCGTTTCCGCTCGGCCGCTACGGCAGAGTCCCGGGAACGCTGACCCTCGCTCCCTTCGCAACCGTGGTGTGGATCGACCGTTCACCGGCATTCAAGCAGAGCCGTCAGGGCTGGTACCCTTCGCTCGGCATCGGTGCGCTGACAATCTTCGACGTCCTGAGATTCGATGTCGCCCGCGGGCTGAGGGGGGGAAGGTGGACGTTCTCGGTGGACGTAGGACGCGAGTTCTGGAGTGTGCTCTAGCCCGACCCGGCGCGGAGGACGGCCTCGTTATCGAACGGGCGTCCCGTCGTCCTTATACATAGGGCGACGAATACCTGTACTGTCGGCATTTCGACACCCTGACAACCACTCAGGCAGGTATTCAATGGACACCATAATCGATCTCCGGCACGCGCTGCTTCCGCTCGCGACTATCATGGCGCTTGGCGCTTGTGCGAGCAGCAGCACTGCCAGGATAAGTGCGGTTCCCACCGTAGCAGTCCCCGCTACACAACGGCCGACACTTGCTCGAGCAGACAGTGCGTGGCAGGCCGGCGCATATCCGTTGGCGACGGACCTGTATGAGGCGATCGTAGCGCGTGATTCTTCGACCCCCGTGGCGGTATTCCGCCTCGCAACGCTGCGATCCTGGGATAATCGATTCGACGAGAGCCTCACTCTCTTTCGACGTAATATCGCGCTGGAGCCACAGTTCACCGAGGCCAGGCTGTCATTGGCCCGGGTAACGGCGTGGAGCGGCCGGTATTCATCCGCTATCGCCATCTATGACTCGGTCATCGGTCGTGAGCCCGGCAATCGAGACGCCGTTCTGGGTCGTGCCCAGACGCTGGCCTGGGCTGGCGATCTTGGAGCGGCGCTCAAGGCCTACGAGAGGTGGATCGCGGCGCATCCCAACGATCGCGCGGCCTCCATGGACTACGCTCGCGTCCTGGCTTGGGACGGGCAACTGGATAGAGCGGAATCCATGTACGCCGAGCTGGCCAGAACCGGGAATGCCAACGCGACAAAGGGATTGGCGCGCGTGATCGGATGGAGGGGCGACCTGCAGCGCAGCGAGCATACCTGGCGACAGGTTCTCACCACTGATCCAGCCGACCCTGAGGCCCTCACCGGCCTGGCGCAGGTCCTGAGCTGGCAGGGTCGTCAAACGGACGCGGAATCCACGTTGCAGCTCGCGCTGCGCGCGAATCCGATCTACGGCGATGCGCGCACGCTGCTCCGCCTGGTGCAAGCCGATTTGAGACCCAGCGTGACAATGTCGGCAATTGGCACCAATGACAGCGACAATAACCGATCGACCAGCTTCCTGGCCGATTACGTGGTGCGCGCGCCGTGGAACGGCAGCATGGGTGCCCGATTCACGGAGCGCTGGGCGAATTTCGCGGCGATCGATTCGCGCGCCGATGCCGTCAACTTCTTCGGGCGCTGGCAGCCAGGCGGCAGCTCATGGCAGCTTCGCGCGGACGCAGGCGTCACTCGCCATTCTTCTACCTTCGTGCCGACTCCGGCGCCGACGCGGACTCTCGTCAATGCCGGGTTGCGCGCATCCGGCACCCTCGGGCGCTCGCTGAATGTCGGGGTGGCCGCGTCTCGCGCCCCATTCGATGAGACAGCTCTTCTCATCGCCAGTGGTGTGGTCAGCGCCGAGGTCGCGGGTGAAGCCGAGATCGCCTTGCCGGGTCCGTTGAGCCTGTCGGGCGCGGCAGGTTACGCCCGCCTCACCGGCGGAGCGCGTGAGAATTCGAGGAAAGCGTTCTCGTCGACTCTGCGTTGGACCGTCTCCCGCCGCTGGAGCCTGGGAGTCGGTGCGCGTCAGTTCGGATATGATACGACGTCTTCCGACGGCTACTTTGCCCCGAGGAAATACACGCTCGCCGAAGCCAGCGGCCGCGGTCGAGTCGGTGGCGATCTCGGGTGGAACGCGGAAGGCAATGTGGGAATCGGTGCGCAGAGCATCGCGTTCTTCGGATCGGGCGCGGCTTCGCGTCGCGCCGAGCGTATCGCGCTGGCGGCGGGATACCGTTTTTCTCCCGCTCGCGAGCTCAGCGCGTCGGGGAGCTACGCCAACGTCGCCGGGCCGGGCCAGACCAGCAGCAGCGAATACAAGGCATACACGTTTTCGTTGCGCGCGCGAGTGGGGCTCTAACGCAATAACGGTCAACGCAACAACGGGAAACTCAAGACGCGGAAGTTTCACCGCCCGATAGCGGCTCTCCGTTTCAGCGGGGTGGACGTTGTTCGGGGATCGATGCAAACGCGCGTCGCATCGCCGCGAAGAGAGGCTTGGTCTCTGCGTACCACTGGGGACTCTCCCAGGTTTGCCAGGTCCAGGTTGGAATGTCCGCGAAGCGGAGCGAGCCCGAGCCGCGTGGCAGCGCATCGCCGCGCGACTGAGGATTGGTGGGATCGTAACTCTCGACCACGAATCGAAATCCGTCTGTCGGCGCACTGGCGACTTTGTCCAATATCGGGTTGCCGTTGAGCACCTGCCGCGACGACGGGTCAACGACGTGAAGCATGCCCCAGGGCAATCTCACCTCGATTACTCCCGTGGCTGGATCAGCGAACCAGTCCGCCAGCGAATTCTCTGACTGGCGTGCGTGAAGCAAGCGATTGCGGTTGGAGCTGATCGCCGGATAGATCTTACCGTCACGCCCGATGCGACGCCGGTTCGTGACTACGACCAGCGAGTCCCATTGGCCGGCACGGTTGGCGACCGGGCGCGGGTGTTTGCTATAGATGTATTGCGTGGCCGGAGGCCTGCTGCCGGGGATCGGAACGGGCTGGTAGAGATTGTAAGGGTGGTCCACCAGCACCTGGCTCGCATCCGGTCCGCCGAGATGAACCACGAATTCGAGGCCCACCGGTACCAGCGCGCCGGTGTTAGGCATACGAGTGTCGCCCAGGTCGGGGCGGTAGGTATCAATGCCGATCTGGTATCTGGCGCGCGTCCAGTCGATCCTCCCGACATCGAGACGCAGATAGACGAACGCCTCGTCGTGCGCCACCCGCAGCGATCGAAGGTCGAGCGGGCTCGAGACTCCAGAAGCCGAAGCCGTCGTGCCGTACAGCACCGGTTTTCCCTGCCAGTCCGCACTCCTTCCATCGATCGTGATCGCCGACTCCTTCCTTCCCGGCCGCATCGCGATCACTCCGTAGTGCTCCTCCGCATCCAGCACATTCAGCCAGAGTCTCTTCCGATCGGAGGGAAACTCGAAGTCGGCGACCACCCAATTCTTCTTGAACCACTCGTCAATGAGGGCAAACAGTCCAGCCCCAGCGGCGCCGGACGCATAAATGTCACGCGTCAGTCGAGCGTTCACGATTGCCTGCTGTTGCTCTGAGAGTCCGCCGTGGTTCCAACCCTGCGGCTGGACGTGCGCGATGCCGCGTGAAGACGGCACCCCGTACTCGCTGATGACGACCGGCATGTCGCCGTGGTGCTCGATCAGCTCGCGCAGATATCCGAAATAGTTGCTCGGCCCCTCCGGCGAGCGCGCGCGCGAGTAGCCCGGGTCGACGATGAGAAATTCGGGATAGTACGGGTATGCATGGTACGAAGCGAACACGCCGGCAGGAAAAGCAGGGGACCCCCGCATCCTCACCCCATCGATCCCAACTGCGTCGTTGTCATATTCCTTCGGCGCTTCGACGATTCGCTCGCCGCGCGCGCGCAGCATTGAGACCTCCTCTGCCTTCGTAGTCTCGGTCGGGTGCCGAAGTGGATCGAGGGTCGGCCAATTCGTGTAGGCAATAGGGCGCTGCGCGTTGTATCGCTCCATCTCGAACGCGACGAGGAACTCGCACTGCTGTGCGAGCCAGAGCTCGAGTGCGTTACCACCCGTAACCGTGATGTATGAGCCGTGGTACGTCCTCCGTCCGGGATGCATGCCGTTGTACGCCACCACCGAGTACGGCTCCCATTCCCGACCGATGATATAGCCCAGCGTCCAGGGCGAGACGTCAGAGACATAGAGGCCGCTGGCGTGACCAGGCGATGGGGGAATGGCGGCGTCTCCGTGAATCAGGGAGACGACGTGCCGCATCTCCTGGCGGAACAGCTCCACCCATTTCGCGTCGTCGTACTTTTCCTCCTTCTTCCCCGGAGGAAGCTCCGTCCAGACTCCGTGAATGAGCCAGACAGGCTTGCCGGGGTGCATCAGATTCCAGTTGCGCAGGGCGGCGTAGAAGTGCGGCGGGTGCACGGTATAGACGCGAACTGCGTTCGCTCCCATATCCGCCATCAGTGCGATCCACCGCTCGTATGTTCCGTCGTTCGGAGGAAACTCCGATGGATGCTTTCCCGGTAGCGCGGCTCCGAGATTGACGGCCTTGATCCATAATCGCGACCAGCCGCCCGCGCTATCGCGCACCTCGAAGATGCGGCGCCCGGTGCGCGCTACCATCGACATCGTTTGCGGTCGCACCCGTGGCGGGAGCGATGACGCCGACACCGATTGGGGAATCCTGGCTAGATACGCAAGCGCCGTCGAATCGCGAGGCACCAGCTGTAGCGCCCGCTCGAAGCTGCTTCTCGCCGCGGTGAGGTCACCGGCCTGGTACGCGGCCATGCCTGCACCAGCAACCGCGTCATAGGATGCCGAGTCTGCCCTGATCGCCCTGTCGAAGAGCGTCCGCGCCGCGCTGAGACGGCCGTCCCGCATCGCAGCGTACGCCGCACCGGTCAAGGCAGCGGGGTCGTTAGGGCACAGGCTGACGGCGCTATTGAACTCCCTGACTGCGAGAGCGATGTCGTTGCGGCGATATGCAACCCATCCGCGCTCTGTCGCCAGCCTCGCCGGCGCGAGCGAACGGCAGGTCGGCTGCGAATTGCGGCTCGGCGCCGCCGCCATGGCCAGGGCGATGATCAGACAAAGCTGAAGGATGCCTGTGTACGATCGAGTGTGCACGCGGGGTCCTCAATGAAATCGAACTTCTTCCAGCAGGCAGGAAAGATGTCGACAATCCCGTGCCCGGGTGATGCCGCGAGGATGGTTTTGACCATCAGGTTACTCTTTCGCGTCCATACTTTCGATGGTGCCCTCCACCATCGCTCGCGTCGCAACGGATGCCTGGCTCGCTCCCATTCTTGGAGGATTGCTGCCGGAGAGCTCCATGCGCTCGCTCGAAGGAAGGGTGGACGGCAGTTATTGGCGAACCGCGGTCGGGGAAGGTCTGGTCACCGAAGAACAGCTTCTCGACGCCATTTCGAAGCGAACCCGAACGAGAGTTGCAAGTGATCTGTTGGTGAGCTCCGTCGCACGCGAACTGGTTTCGGAGCGCCTCGCCCGCCGGTTCGGCGTGCTGCCGCTTTCCGCTTCCGCCGCGGTTCTCGAAATAGCAACCTCAAATCCCTACGACCTCGATTGCGAGCAGACTCTCGAGTTCGCGACCCGCCGGGTTGTTCGGATGTCGCTGGCGCCACCGAGCCGCATTGCTGATAGAATCGACGAAGTGTATGCCCCTGTTGAGCGTGTCAGCCGGATCCTGAGCCAGGCGTCCGGCTCCTCTGCGGCGTCGGTTATAGAGCGGGTAGAAGACTCGGACGGTCACATCGACAAGAGGGAGGCCGAGCGGCCGGTCATCAAGCTCGTCGATCATATCGTGGCCGAGGGAATCGCCGCCGGCGCGAGCGACATTCATCTGGAGGCGGGAGAGCACGGCATCTCCGTGCGATACCGGATCGACGGGATACTGCGCGAAGTAATGGTGCTTCCCAAGGCTGTCGGTGTACCGCTCGTATCGCGGATAAAGATCATGTCGAGCCTGGACATCGCCGATCGGTTGCGCCCACAGGGTGGTCGGGCTCGGGTTGCGATCAATGGGGCGAGAGTGGATCTCCGCGTATCGACGCTGCCCGCTTCGCACGGCGAGAAAGTGGTGATTCGCATTCTCGACGCGCGCGCCGGGCTACGGTCCATCGAGTCCCTCGGACTCGACCCGGTGGATGGACCACGGTTTCAGCAGCTGCTCGACGCGCGGGAAGGTTTGGTGCTGGTGACCGGTCCCACCGGCTCCGGAAAGACGACGACGCTTTATGCCGCTCTCAAGCATCTGCAGCAGCGCGGGGTGAACATCATAACCGTCGAGGACCCGGTCGAATACCGGATACCCGGAATCGTGCAGGTCCAGATCCACGAGAAGGCGGGACTGACGTTCGCGTCGGCCCTCCGCTCAGTGCTTCGCCAGGATCCCGATGTGGTTCTGATCGGCGAGATCCGCGACCGCGAAACGGCCGCAATCGCGCTTCAGGCGTCGCTCACCGGTCACCTCGTCTTTGCCACGCTCCACACCAACGATGCGTGCAGCTCGATCACGCGCCTCACCGACCTCGGCGTGGATTGCGCGAAGCTCGCGGGTGCGCTCAAGGGCGTCGTCGCCCAGCGTCTGATCCGCCGGCTCTGCCCAGCGTGCAAGGAGGTGGCGAACGCCGGGGTTCCGCGCAGCCTGCTCGAGACGATTCCGGAAAGCTCGATGATCTACATGCCAGTCGGGTGCGCGGAGTGCTCGCTGACCGGTTATCGCGGCCGGGTCGCCGTAACCGAAGTGCTCGTGACTACTCCGGAGATCGAGCGCGCCATCGCCGCCGGTGAACCGTCGGACAACCTGATCGCGGTGGCGAGGCAATCGGGAGCGCGGTCGTTGTGGGGCTCGGGAGCCGCGCAGCTCCTCGATGGGATGACGAGCGCGCAGGAGCTGCTGAGGGTGCTGGAGCCCGAGCACACACGAAGCCCTGTCCACGCCTCCAGCCGTGGCTTTGATTTACAGCGGCCCATTACCTACGAGAGCAGCTTGGCGAGCAAGAAGACGAAGATCGTCGCCGGTGTAGTGGAGGTTTACGTGATTCGCCGGAACGGCGGAGATTGGCGAGTGCTCACCCTTCAGCGCGCGAGCGACACGAAGCGGCCGGATTCATGGGAGACCGTGTACGGCAAGATCGAAGACGACGAGCGCCCCGAGCGTGCGGCGGTGCGGGAGGTGAGGGAGGAGACCGGACTGGAAATCGAGGCGTTGTACAACCTCACGGTCAGCAGCTTTTATCTGCATGAGAAGCGGACGGTGCAG